>NZ_BAAALT010000206.1:0-25878 GCF_039528515.1 Luedemannella flava | reverse complement strand
GCTGGCCATGGGCGCCGCCGCGCTCGTCGTGCCGCTGCTCGCCGCCGCGAGCCGCTGGCCGGTCCCGGCCGTGGCCGTGGCCGACGACGACACCACGCCCCGGGCCGAGTCGGCGGATGCCGAACCAACGGCCGAGCCGCTCGACGTGGAGACCGGGCAGCCGGTGCGGGCCTGGCTCACGTACGCCGTGGCGGGCGTGGGGCTCGGCGCGTTCGCCGTGGTCCTGGCCGCGCTGCCGGCGTGGAGCACGGCCGGCATCTACGCCGCCGTGGCCACGCTCATCGCGGCGGCCGCCACGGCCACCATGCCGATGATCAGGCTGCGCCAGGGCGCCACCCTGCCCACGAACCGGGCCACCGCGCTCGTGGCGACCGCCGGGCCGCCCGCGATCATCGCGGTCGGCGCGAGCGCGCCGGCCTGGCTCACCGCCCTGTTCGGGCCGTACCAGACGCTGCGGGCGCCCTGGACCGGCTACGCCGACACGCCACTGCCGCCGAACGCGGAGGCGGCCGCGATCACACTCGCGCTGCTCACATTTGCCGCCGGGGCCGCCGCGCTGGCGCTGGGCGGGCGCCGGTACGTGTTCGCCGCCGCGTTGCCGCCGGCCGCCGCGTTCCTGCTGGTCCTGCCGACCGCGCTGCACGCGCCCCGGCCCGTCACCGCGTGGGTGGCGTTCATCATCGCCCTGGCCACCGGCCTCGGCGCGGCCCTGGTCCGGCCGACCGTGCCAGCCGCCACCAAGCAGCTGCGCACGACCGCCGGGATCATCTGTGCGCTCACCGGCGCGGCGGGTATCGCGGGCAGCCTCGCCACGCACACCGCCACCCTCGTGGGCCTCGGCATCGCCGCGTTCGCGGCCGGCCTCATCGCCCTCCTGGGCCGCGACCCCGTGGTGCGCCGGGTGGCGTGGCTGGTCGCCAGCGCCGCCGCCCTGGCCCTGCCCGTCACCGCCGCGGCCGCGGTGGGCACGTCGCTGCGGACCAGCGCGTTCGGCGTACTGGCCGTGGCGGCGGTGCTCGTCGGGCTGTCGTGGGTGCTGGCCCGGCCCGCCATGGCGGCCAACCGGCCCGGCGAGGCGGCCGTGGTCGAGCTGGGCGCCTACGTCGGCTCGGCGTTCGCGCTGCTGCTCACGCTCGACTCGCTGCGGTACACGGCGGCCGTGCTCATGGTGTGGGGAATCCTGCTCGGGGCGGCGGCGCTGCGCCGCGACCGGACGGCACAGGTGCGCATCCGGCTCGTCCTCGGCGCGTGCCTCGCCGAGCTGGGCGCGGTCTGGCTGCTCATGGCGGCCGCCGACGTGGCGGTCATCGAGGCGTACACGGTGCCGTTCGCGCTCGTGGCCGTCATCGCGGGCGCCATCGAGCTGCGCTACCGGGAGGACCTGTCGAGCTGGCTCGCCTACGGGCCGGCGCTGGCCGCCGGGTTCCTGCCGACCCTGCTGCTCGCCGTGGTCGGCGAGGGCGAGCTGTGGCGGCGCGTCGCGCTGTTCATCGCGGGCGTCGCGGTGCTCGCCCTCGGGGCGCAGCTCCAACTGCGGGCGCCGACCGTGATCGGCGCGGCCGTGGCGATCATCGTGGCGCTGCACGAGCTGGTGCTGCTGGCGCTCAACAGCTCCGTCGCCGGGTACTTCGTCTTCGCGCTCGGCGGCCTGCTCCTGCTCGGCCTGGGCGCCACGTTCGAGAAGCGCCGCCGTGACGTGGTCCGCATCCGGGGACGCCTCCGCCAGATGTCGTAATCGGGCCGGATACGCTGGGCGGCAATGGACCCCAGAACGGATCTTCCCGTGGTCGGCATGGTGGGCGGCGGGCAGCTCGCCCGCATGACCCACCAGGCCGCGATCGCCCTCGGCCAGTCGCTGCGCGTCCTCGCCGTGAATCCCGACGACGGGGCCGCGCTGGTCGCGGCCGACACCCACCTGGGCAGCCACACCGACATCGAGGCGCTGCGCCGGTTCGCCAAGGGCTGCGACGTGGTCACGTTCGACCACGAGCTCGTGCCCGGCGACCTGATCCGCGCGCTCGCCGCCGAGGGCGTCCCCGTGCGGCCCGGCGCGGAGGCGCTGCGGTTCGCGCAGGACAAGGGCGCCATGCGGGAGCGGCTGTCCGCCCTCGGCGCCCCGGTGCCGCGCTGGCGGCGGCTCCCGTCGGCCGGCGCGGACGCCGAGCTGGTCGAGTTCGCCGCCCTGGTGGGCGGCTTCCCCGTGATCGGCAAGTCCACGACCGGCGGGTACGACGGCCGCGGCGTGTGGGTCTGGGACTCCGTCGCCGACGCCACCGCCGTGCTCGACGCCGGGGTCGAGCTGATCGTCGAGGAGCGGGTCGCGCTCAAGCGGGAGCTGGCCGCCGTCGTGGCGCGCTCGCCGTGGGGCCAGGTCGCCGCCTACCCGGTCGTCGAGACCGTGCAGGAGGGCGGCATCTGCGTCGAGGTGATCGCGCCGGCGCCGGGGCTCGACCCCGACCGGGCCGTGACGGCGCAGGAGCTCGCCATCCGGATCGCCACCGAGCTGGGCGTCGTGGGCGTACTCGCGGTGGAGCTGTTTGAGACCGTCGACGGGGAGCTGCTCGTCAACGAGCTGGCCATGCGGCCGCACAACTCGGGCCACTGGACCATCGAGGGGGCGCGCACCTCGCAGTTCGAGCAGCACCTGCGGGCCGTGCTCGACTACCCGCTCGGCGACACGAGCCTCGCCGCGCCCGTCGTGGTGATGGCGAACGTGCTCGGTGGCGCGGCCGGCGGGATGGGCATCGACGAGCGGGTGCACCACCTGTTCGCCGCCGACCCGGCCGTGAAGGTGCACCTCTACGGCAAGCAGGTCCGGCCCGGCCGCAAGATCGGCCACGTCACCGCGCTCGGCGACGACCTCGCCACGGTCCGCGCCCGGGCCGCCAGGGCGGCCCGCTGGCTGCGCGACGGCGAGGGCGAGATCGACCCCCACCACCAACCCGCTAGGACACACTGATGGACGTTGGCGTGATCATGGGGAGCGACTCGGACTGGCCGACCATGAAGGCGGCCGCCGAGGCGCTCGACGAGTTCGGCATCAGCCACGAGGTACGCGTCATCTCCGCGCACCGCACCCCCCTGGCCATGCTGGAGTACGCCGGCACCGCCGCCGACCGTGGCCTGAAGGTCATCATCGCGGGGGCGGGCGGCGCGGCCCACCTGCCCGGCATGGTCGCGAGCGCCACCCCGCTGCCGGTGATCGGCGTCCCGGTCCCGCTCAAATACCTCGACGGCATGGACTCCCTGATGTCCATCGTCCAGATGCCGGCCGGCATCCCGGTCGCCACGGTCTCCATCGCCGGCGCCCGCAACGCCGGCCTCCTCGCGGCCCGCATCCTCGGCGCGACGGACCCGGCCCTCCGCACCCGCATGGCGTCCTTCCAGGACTCCCTCCGCACGATGGTCGAGGAGAAGGACCGCACGCTCCGCGCCTCCTTGTAACGCCCGCACCTTGGGACGCGCGCCGGGGCGGAAAGATCGCCATCTGCCGTACGAGTGCGCACCCCGATCGACCATCGCCGACGCGTGCGCACTTGTGATCGCTGAACGCGGTACAGACGCGCAGTCCGGGTAACCGATAAGCGACAAATCATCCCGCCGTTGCCGCGAAGATCGCCGTCTCGTGTCCAGGAGTGCAGCCCAGCTGCATTCCTGTACACGAAACCGGAATCATGAACGCGTTGCGGCGCTCCGTAACTGTCCAAATCATCGGGCCCGGGCCAGGCGCCCTGGAGGCGCGAAAATGGCGGCAGTGTGTGGCCGTTGACCAGGGCGGGCGGCCTATTTTCGAGTCAACGTCGGCGGATCCCGCGATGCGGGTCGGCGCCGCCGGTCGTGTGCAGTTTCCCGGCCCCGGAACGCCTGCCCAGTGACGCGGGCAGCGAAAGGCGGTCGGGGCTCACTCGCCCCGGGCGCGGTCAGCGGGTGGTGGCGAGTGTGGCGGTGAGGGCGTCCACAGTGGTCACGGGGGCGTCGCAGACGAAGCCCCGGCAGACGTAGGCCGTCGGGGCGCCGTCGCGGAGCGGGCGGGACGCCAGGAGCGGGACGCCTTCCGCGTCAGGCGCGCCGATGACGATCACCGCGCCGGGTGGGGCGAGGCGCAGCGCCGCCAGGGCCAGTGGGGAGTCGCCGGACGGGTCCGCGACCGCGATCTCGATCGGGCCGGAGAGCAGAGCCTCGGCCGTCGCGGCCGCGTAGCCCGCGTAGCGGGGGTGCTTGAGGATCACCGGGGCGACCGTCTCCAGGGCCCGCACGGCCACGTCCCGGTAGGACGGCTCGCCCGCCAGGGCGCTGTAGGACACCAGCGCGGCGACCAGCGCCGACATGCCCGACGGGTACGCGTTGTCGGTCGGGTCGGACGGGCGGGTGACCAGCTTCTCGGCGTCGTCGGCGGTGTCGTAGAAGCCGCCCTCGCCGTCGGCGAAGCGCGCCAACGCGACGTCGAGCACGGTTTTTGCGAGCCCCAGCCAGTGCCCCGAGCCGGTCGCCTGGTGCAGGGCGCAGAACGCCTCCGCCACCGCGCCGTGATCCTCCAGGACGCCGGCCGGCTCGCCGACCGTCCCGCCCAGCGAGGCGCGCCGGAGCCGCCCGTCCACGAGGTGCGTGTCGGCCAGCAGCGTGCCCGCCCGCGCGGCCAGCGCGAGGGCCGCGTCGGCGAGCACGCCGGCATCGGACGCCCCGGCGGCAGATGCGGCAAAGACCCGGGCCGTCGCCGCGAACTCGACGAGCGCCGTGATCGCGAGGCCCGTCCACGAGGAGATGACCTTGTCGTCGCGGGCAGGCTGCGGCCGGGTGGCGCGCGCCGCGCGCAACCGCCCGCGCACCGACGCGATCCGGGCCGCGACCGCCTGGTCGACGTCGTCGATGTCGCGGGCCAGCCGCAGCACGCTGGCGCCCTTCTCGAAGGTGCCCTTCGCGGTGACGCCGAACAGGTCGGCGGCGAACCGGCCGTCCTCCTCGCCCAGCACCTCGATCAGCTCGGCCGGCGTCCAGACGTAGGTCAGCCCCTCCTCGCCGGCGGTGTCCGCGTCGAACGCCGACGCGAGCCCGCCCTCGGCCGTCGCGAACCCGCTCCGCAGGAAGCCGAACGTCTCCCCGGCCACCCGCCCCGCCAGCGCGTCGCCCGTCAACCGCCAGATCATCGAGTACGCCCGCAGCAGCAGCGCGTTGTCGTAGAGCATCTTCTCGAAGTGCGGCACGAGCCAGTGGTTGTCGACGGAGTACCGGGCGAAGCCGCCCTCGAGCTGGTCGTAGAGGCCGCCCCGGGCCATCGCCTCGGCCGTGTGCCGCACGACCTCCAGGGCGCGCGGGTCGCCCGTGCGCTGGTGGTGGCGCAGCAGGAACAGCATCGCCATGTGCGGCGGGAACTTGGGCCCCGGGCTGGGTTCGCCGCGCGCGGCGAGCGGGTCGAAACCGCCGTCCGTCGGGTCGTACTCCCGCAGGAGGCTGGCCGCCGCGGCGTCGAGCAGGGCCGGGGTGATGGTGCCCGACGGCGCGCCGGCGCCCGACAAGCGCGAGCCGGCCAGGGCCTCGACCACCGCGGCGCCCTGCCGCAGGACCGCGTCGCGCTGGTCGCGCCACGCGGCCGACACCGCTTCGACGAGGCGCCCGAAGTCGTCGCGGGGGTAGTACGTGCCGCAGAAGAACGGCTCGCCGTCGGGGGTGGCGAACACGGTCATCGGCCAGCCGCCCTGGCCGGTCATGGCCTGCGTGGCGGTCATGTAGACGGCGTCGACGTCGGGGCGCTCCTCGCGGTCCACCTTGATCGGCACGGTCAGCTCGTTGACGACGGCCGCGATGTCCTCGTCCTCGAACGACTGGTGCGCCATCACATGACACCAGTGGCAGCTCGCGTACCCCACGGAGATCAGCACGGGCACGTCGCGGCGTCTGGCCTCCGCGAAGGCGTCCTCGCCCCACTGCCACCAGTGGACGGGGTTGTCGGCGTGCTGGAGCAGGTATGGCGACGTCGCGCTGCCGAGCCGGTTCACGGCTCAACCTTCCCATACCGCCCGTCAGGGGTTGGGCTGGGTGAGGCACGCGTCGAGGTCGGCGGCCGCGGACACGGCCACCCCGCCGCCCTGCTTGCTGAAGAACTCGTACGTGGCGCCGCCGGAGGTGCTCTGCGCGCACAGCAGGTAGCCGTCGCCACCGTCCGCGAGCGCGTAGCCGACCGCGTTGCCGGCCGTCAGCTTCATGGTGACCGGCGCCAGGTCGGCGGTCTCGAAGGTGATGGTGCCGTCGCTCCGCACGCCGCTCGCCGGGTAGGTCAGGTTCTCGGCGAAGTACCCCTCGATGGCCGTGACGGCGTTGCGCGCGTCGACCTTGGCCGTGGCGTCGACCGCTTCGGCACCGTAGTCCAGATATATCGGAATCGCCACGCCGGCGAGAATACCGATGATCACGCCACCGACCATCAGTTCGATGAACGTGAAGCCGCCCTCGTCGCGCCCGAGGGTCCTGAACTTCCGCATGCTGGGTCCCGTCTTTGCCCTGGTAGACGACACCATAGGCGAGGAGGGCGCTGCCGCGCTGCCCAGCCTCACCGATGCTTCCTCAGTTACCTGTTGCGGCACCGGAGGCGTTGACGGACGGCCACGGGCGGCTAACGATGGGTGCATGCTGGACGGACTCGACGCGGTCCACTGGGCCGGGCTCAAGCACGCGCACGGCGACGCTACCGACGTTCCCGGCCAGCTTCGTGACCTGCGTTCCCTCGACCCCGAGGCGCGCCGGCAGGCCCGCTGGGCGTTGCACAGCAACATCTTCCACCAAGGGCTGCGGTTCGAGGCGACCGCGCCGGCCGTCCCGTTCCTGCTGGAGCTGCTCGCCGACCCGGCCACGCCGGAGCGCGCCGAGCTGATCGACCTGCTCGTCACCATCGCCATCGGGTACAGCGAGCTGTGGCTGCCCGACGGGCTGTCCATACAGGAACTCAGCCCCGGCCCGGCCCGGGCCGCCTATGACGAGGTGCGCAAGGGTCTGCCGCTGTTCAGGGCGCTGGCCGCGGAGTCGGACGAGGCCCTGCGCACCGCCGCGGCGTACTCGCTGGCGTGGTTCCCGGACGACGCGGCGGGCAGCGTGCCCGTACTCGCGGAGGTAGCGGCGGTGAGTCGCGCGGAGGGTGAGGGGGCCGCGGCGACCGCGCTGGTGGCGCTCGGGCTGCTCGGGGTGGCGCCGGACGGCGACGCGCTCGGCGACGCGCGGCCGTTGGTGCGGCTCGGCGCGGCGATCGCGGCCGTGCGCGTCGCGGGGCACGACGTCGGCCGGGACGCGGTCGAGGAGCTGCTCGTGTGGAGCCGCACGATGACGTACCCCGACCAGCGGTTCCCGTTCCTGGGCGGCGACACGGGCGGGTACGCGGGCCTGGCCCTGCGTCAGGTCGGCCCGCGGCACGAGGAGATCACGTTCACCGGGCTGCTCGACCGGCTGCCCGACGTGCGGGGCGGCGGCGCGCTGCAGGTGGTGACCGAGGCGCTGTGCCTGGCGTTCCCCGACGGTCCCGCGCCCGACGACGCTGCGTTCGACCGCCTCGACGCGCGTCAGCGCGCCCTCGTGCGGGCCCTGGCCGACTCTCCCGAGACCTGGCAGGTCGACGGCCGCGACTTCGGCAACCTGTCCCGGCTCGTCGGCTACTACCGCCTGCCGACCGACAACCAAACCATGCGGGAGTACGCCGGCCTCAGCGCGCGGTGAGCACCCGCAGCACATGGTCGAGGTACGCCCGCCGGGCGTCCTTGCTCGTCGGCAGCTCGTCGGGCGTGGAGTGGGCCAGTTGGGCGTGGCCCAGGTAGGCGCTGTAGGCGAGCAGCGCGCGATGACGCGCCTGCGCCGCCGGTAGGCCGAGGCGACGCAGCAGCGTGGTGATCACGTCGAGGCGGGCGCGGGTGGCCCGGGCCAGCACCGGGGCGACCGCCGGGTGAGCGGGGGTGGCCAGCAGGGCAGGCCCGACCCGGTCGCTCTCGGCCGCGCCGATGACGCGGATGACCAGGGCGCGCAGCTGCACGTCGGGGCCGTCGGCGGCGCCGGTGATCTCCTCGATGACCTCGGTGGTGGTCCGCGCCTCCCAGCGGGCGAGGGCGGCGTCGAGCAGCGCGTCACGGTTGGCGAAGTGCCAGTAGAAGCTGCCCTTCGTGGCGCCCAGGCGGGCGGCGAGCGGCTCGACGGCCACGGCCGGCACGCCGCCCTCGGCGATCGCGGCCAGCGCCGCGTCGATCCAGTCCTCTGTGGTCAGTCGGCGCCGTTGCGTCACGACCATACGCTACCGTACGGTTAACCATACGGATGCGTATGGGAGGCGTTCATGGGGTACGACGTCATCGTGGTGGGTGCCCGCGTGGCCGGGGCGGCGACCGCGCTGCTCCTGGCCCGGCGCGGGCTGAAGGTGCTCATGGTCGACCGGTCGCCGGTCGGCAGCGACACGATCTCCTCACACCAGGTCCAGGTCCCGGGCGTCGCCCGGCTCGCCCGGTGGGGGCTGCTCGACGGCCTCGTGGCCGCCGGCACGCCGCCGACCCGCGAGGTCCGCTTCGACGACGGCTCGACGGTGCTGCGCGGCGCGTTCCCCGCCCTCGACGGGGTCGACGCGCTCTACAGTCCACGCCGGACGGTGCTCGACGCGCTGCTCGTCGACGCCGCGCGGGCCGCCGGCGCCGAGGTGCTGGAGGGGTTCCGGGTCGAGGAGCTGACCTTCGAGGGCGGCCGCGTGACGGGGGTGCGTGGACGGGCCCGGGGCACTAATGCTCTGCTCACCTATACGAGTCACCTCGTCGTCGGCGCCGACGGCAAGCACTCGTCCGTGGCGGAGGCGGTCGCCGCCACCCGCTACCGGCACCGCCCCCCGCTCGCCTTCGCGTCGTACTCCTACTGGTCCGGCGTCCCCATCACGACGGGCGAGATGTACCAGCGCCCCGGCCGGGCCGTCGCCGTCTTCCCCACCAACGACAACCTCACCATGGTGTACGTCGCGACGCCGCTCACCGCCTTCGCCGACGCCCGCGCCGACCTGGAACGCCACTACCTGGCCACCCTCGACCGCTGCGGCGACCTCGGGGAGCGCGTCCGGGCCGGCGAGCGGGCCGAACGCCTGCGCACCACGCCCGACCAGCCCAACGCGTTCCGGACCGCGACCGGCCCGGGCTGGGCGCTGGTCGGCGACGCCGGCGTCGTCCTGGACTCGATCACCGCGCAGGGCATCAGCAACGCCCTGCGCGACGCGGAGCTGCTCGCGACGGCGGTCGCGGACGGGTTCGCGCGCGGCGACCTCGACGGCGCGCTCGCCGGCCATCAGCGCCGCCGCGACGCCGGCCTGCACGCCATGTACGACCTGACCGTCGACATGGCCCGGTTCGCCCCGCCGGGCCTCGGGCAGCGGCACCTGCTCGCCGCGATCGCCGACCGGCCGGCCGAGGTCAGCCGGTTCCTCGGCATGTTCGCGGGCATGGAGTCACCGGCCGCCTACTTCGGCGGGGGCAACCTGCTGCGCATCCTCGGCGCCCGCGGCATCGCACGGCTGGCCGGTGCCGCGGGCCGACTGGCGGCGCGGCGCCTGTGCCCAGGTACGTGACGGCCCGCGCACCCGACCGCCGGAACGCGACGGTGGCCGGCCCGAGCCGGGCCGCCCACCGTGACGAAGCGTCAGATGTTGTTGTGCCAGCCGCGCTTGATGTCGGAGGCGACGCGCGGCCCACCCACCCGGAGCACGTCCCACAACCGGGCCGGCTCGGCGGAGTTGCGCAGGGTGATCCGGTCGCCGACCTTCGCCTTGGGCTCGACCCAGCAGGTGAGCACGCGGTTGTCGGAGCGGAGATCGACCTGGACCAGTGTTGTCATGCGGCGACGATAACGACGGCCCGCCCGGGCCGTCGCGCGATTTCCTACGCGTCGGGCTTGTCCCCGTCGGGTGGCGTGATCGGCGGGATGGCCGGCGACACCGGGACGTCCGACTCGAAGTGGTCCGGCAGCTTGCGCAGCCGCGAGTTCATGTTGCGGATGAGCAGGACCGTGCCGATGACGAGCAGCACAATGATCAGCAGGCCGGTCGGCCCGGCGAGGCCGCCCTCGCGGGTGTCGCCGAAGTCGTTTTCGGCGAGCAGTCGGATCATCGTGGGTCCTCTCTCTGCGCGCCCCTCACGGTACGCCCATCCCCGGACGCGTCAGCCCCGGGCAGGCTCCTCCGCGCAACCGAGCGTCTCCCGTACTCCCGCGAAGAGGTCGTTTTCGGGCAGCGGGGCGTCCACCAGCGAGCGGGCCAGCTCGAACTCCTCGGTCGGCCAGGCCACCTTCTGCAGCTCCAGGGGCACGTGGAACCACGGGCCGTCCGGGTCGACCTGGGTGGCGTGGGCCCGCAGGGCGTCGTCGCGCAGGTGCAGGTAGTCGCCGCAGGGCACCAGCGTCGTGATGCGGTGCGACTTGTCCCAGTCGTCGCCCCACTCCTCGATGCGCTTGGCGTACTCGTCGGCGGCCGGCACGCCGGCGGCGCGCATCGCCTCGTAGAGCGCCTGGAACTTCCGCTTCGAGAAGTTCATGTGGTAGTAGAGCTTCAGCGGCTGCCACGGCGCACCCGCGTCGGGGAACCGGTCGGGGTCGCCGGCCGCCTCGAACGCCGCCACGCTCACCTCGTGCGTGCGGATGTGGTCCGGGTGCGGGTAGCCGCCCTCCTCGTCGTACGTCGTCATGACGTGCGGACGGTGCTCGCGGATCAGCCGGACGAGGCGCTCGGTGGCGACCTCCAGGTCGACGAGGGCGAAGCAGCCCTCCGGCAGCGGCGGCAGCGGGTCGCCCTCCGGCAGGCCCGAGTCGACGAAGCCGAGCCACGCCTGGCGCACGCCGAGGATCTCGCGGGCGGCGTCCATCTCGGCCCGGCGGATCTCCGCGATGTTCTCCAGCACCTCGGGGCGGTCCATCTTCGGGTTGAGCACGCTGCCGCGCTCACCGCCGGTACACGTCACCACCAGCACGTCGACGCCCTCGGCCACATACCGGGCCGAACTCGCGGCGCCCTTGCTGGACTCGTCGTCGGGGTGGGCGTGCACGGCCATGAGGCGCAACTGCTCGGCCACGGGTGCTCCTGTCGTGTGTGAGTCGGGCCCGCCGCCGGCCCGGCCAAGGGACCTGCGACGATGGTGCGCGTGACAGAGGTGCGGGCCACGCCGGTCGACTTTCCCCCCGGCCGGTACGGGCGCCGCCGCGACCCGAACCCCCGGGCACGGTGGGTGCCGGTCGTCGCGGGCCTGCTGGTCATCGCCGCGGGACTGGCGGTGACGGTGAAACTCTACCGACAGTACGGCGTTCCGCCGTACCAGGTCGGGGCCACCTCGGTGACGGAGGTCACCGCCAGGTCCGTGAAGATCTCATTCGAGGTACGGGTCCCCGAGGGCGAGGGCACCCGGTGCACCGTCCGCTCCCGCAACCGGGCCGGGGCCGAGGTGGGCCGCGCCGAGGTGGACCTGCCCGCCGCCGGGCCGCAGGCCCGGACGGTCCGCGGCGGCACCGTGCTGACCACCACTGACCAGCCCTTCTATTCCGAGGTCCTCGGCTGCGGCCCTGCCCGTTGACGTACCCGGATAGTGCCCCGCGCTGGTAGCCTGGAGGATCTGGCTCAGCCGGAAGGGTGCCTTCTGCTGTCCAGAGCCCCAGGTCAGTCCCCTATCCGCCCGAGGAGCTCCCGTGTCCACGACCGATCGCGCAACACACGCGAACTGGCTCTCCCAGGACGCGCACGACCGACTCCAGGCCGAGCTCGCCGAGTTGATCGCTCAGCGACCGGCTGTCGCCGCCGAGATCAACGCGCGACGCGAGGAAGGCGATCTTCGGGAGAACGGCGGCTACCACGCCGCCCGCGAGGAGCAGGGCAAGGCCGAGCACCGCATCCGCTACCTGACGGAGTTCCTGCGCACCGCGCAGGTCGGCGACGCGCCTACCACGGACGCGGTCGCCCCCGGCACGGTCATCACGATCCACTTCGACAACGACCCGGCCGACACCGAGACCTTCCTGCTCGGCTCCCGGGAGATCGCGGCCAGCACGGACCTGACCGTCTACAGCCCCGCCTCGGCGCTGGGCCAGGCGATCACCGGCGCGAAGCGCGGCGACGTCGTGTCGTACACGGCCCCGAACGGCGCCACGATCAGCGTCACGGTCGTCGCCATCGAGCCCTTCGAGGGCTGACGCCGCACAGTTCGCCCCGCTCACACCCGCCACCTGGGCACATCTGGCTAGCCGTGCGCCGCCAGTCGTGCACATCCGGCGGACGCCGCATGCCTCCAACCTCACTTCTGGCGGACGCGCGTCACCGCAACCCTCGCCATATGTGCACAGTTGGCGAGGTGGCGGGGCCCGCAGCCCGCCACCTGTGAGCTTCTGGCGACGGGTGGCCCGGCTAGGCCCCGCCAGATGTGCGCTTATGGCGGGACGGAGGGCCACCCCGCCCGCCAGATGTGAGCTTCTGGCGAGCGCGAGGGGCCCTGACCTCGCCAGATGCGCACTTTTGGCGGGAGCCCAACGCCCGGCGCCCGCCAGATGTGAGCTTCTGGCGAGCGCGAGGGGCCCTGACCTCGCCAAAAGCGCACATCTGGTGGGGCGGGCCGCTACTCCGGGGTGACCGTGTAGCCGGCGGCGCGGAGGGCCTGGATCAGGTGGTCGGAGTGCTCGGAGCCGCGCGTCTCGACCGCCAGGCCGACCTCCACCTCGCCCAGCCGTAGGCGCTGGTCGTGACGCTGGTGCTCGACGTCGACCACGTTCGCGCCCTGGTGGGCGATCTCCGAGAGCAGCGCGGCGAGCTGCCCGGGGCGGTCGCCGCAGCGGACCCGGATCCGCAGGTAGCGGCCCGCCGCCGCGAGCCCGTGCTCGATCACCCGCAGCATCAGCAGCGGGTCGATGTTGCCGCCGGTGAGCAGGATGACGACGGGCGGCTTGACGTCCACGACGCCGGCCATCACCGCGGCGACGCCGACAGCGCCGGCCGGCTCGACGACGAGCTTGCTGCGCTCCAGGAGCATGAGGAGCGCGCGGGAGATGTCCTCCTCGGTGACCGTGACGACCTCGTCGACGGTCTTGCTGAGGTGCGCGAAGGTGACGTCGCCGGGCCGACCCACCGCGATGCCGTCCGCGATCGTGGACATGTTGGCCAGCCGGACCGGGTGGCCCGCGGCCAGCGATGCCGGCACGGCGGCGGCGCCCACGGCCTGCACCCCGATGAGCCGGATGTCCGGTTTACGCGCCCGGAAGGCCACCCCCAGGCCGGAGATGAGTCCGCCGCCGCCCACGCCGACGATCACCGTGGCGACGTCGGGGCACTGCTCCAGGATCTCCAGGGCGACCGTGCCCTGGCCCGCGATCACGTCCGGGTGGTCGAAAGGGTGGATCAGCACGGCGCCGGTACGCCGTTCGAAGGCCTCCGCCTCGACCAGCGCCTCGTCGATCGTGTCGCCGCTGAGGTGGATCGTGGCGCCGTACCCCCGGGTTGCGGCGATCTTGGGAAGCGGCGCGCCGACCGGCATGAACACCGTTGCGGGCGTGCCGAGCAGGCTCGCGGCGACCGCGACGCCCTGCGCGTGGTTGCCGGCGCTGGCCGCGACCACGCCGTTGGCGCGCTCCGCCTCGGTCAACCGGGAGATCCGGGTGTACGCCCCCCGGACCTTGTACGACCCGGCCCGCTGCAGGTTCTCGCACTTGAGCCAGGCCGGCCCGCCGATCCGCGCGGAGAGCGGCCGGCACGGCTCCAGGGGGGTAATCCGCGCGATGCCGGCCAGCCCGCGCTCGGCCGCCTCGATGTCGGCGACGGTGATCAGGTCGGTCGGCGGGGTCCAGTACGCCGGCGCCGCCAGCTCGGCGGCCGGCGCGGCGGCGACCAGCGGCGCCACCGCGCCCTCGGCCGCGACCCGATCGTCGCCTGTCACCCGATCGTCGCTCATTGTCCGATCGTCGCACTCCTGACCGGGCCCGCGCGGGAGGCTGGCACAATGCCAGCCGTGCATCGACCGATCCTCGCCACGCTGGGTTACGTCGTCTCGCCGGAGGGCGACCGGGTGCTCATGGTCCACCGCAACAAGCGCCCGACCGACATCCATTACGGCCACTACAACGGGCTGGGCGGCAAGCTGGAGTCCGATGAGGACGTCGTGACCGGCATCCGTCGCGAGATCTACGAGGAGTCCGGGCTGGTCGCCGACAAGGTGTCGCTGCGCGGCACGATCTCCTGGCCCGGCTTCGGCAAGGGCGGCGAGGACTGGTTCGGCTTCATCTTCCGCGTCGACGCCTGGCGCGGCGAGGCGTACCCGGGCAATGACGAGGGCACGCTGCACTGGGTGAAGATCGCGGACCTGGAGTCGCTGCCCATGTGGGACAGCGACCACCTGTTCCTGCCGATGGTCTTCGACGACGACCCCCGCCCGTTCCACGGCTGGATGCCGTTCCACGCGGGCCGGATGGTCGATTGGAGCTACGTGCGCGCGTAGCGCACACCGACCGGGAGCTACGTGCGCGCGTAGCGCGCACACCGACCGGAGCTACGTCCGGGCCTGAGCGCCGACCCGGGGCCAGCCGGGGGCGTGCGGGCGCCACGGCGCCGCCAGCTCCATCTGCGCGGCGGCCGCGAGGACCAGCAGCTCACTGCCGGGCGGCCCGACGATCTGTACGGCCGCCGGCAGGCCGTCGGCGCGCAGGCCGGCCGGCACCGAGATCGCCGGGAACCCGGCCAGGTTCCACGGCGCGGCGTACGGGGCGTAGCGCATGTTGGCCGCCATGTTGGACCGCCACGACCGGGACGACCAGGCCTCGGCGGCGGGCGGCGGGCCGGCCAGGACGGGCTGCAGCAGCAGGTCGAAGCCGCCGTCGGCGAACCAGGCCTCGCACCGGGTCCGCCAGTCGGCGCGGTCGCTGTCGCGGACGACGCCACGCTTCCAGGCGTGCGCGCCGAGCGCGACGTGCCGGCGGGTGCGCTGCTGCAGGTCGGGCACCCACAGCACCGACGCCTCGCGGTAGGCGATGGCGCACCAGGTGGCGATGCCGAGCAGGCCCAGCTTGGTGGGGTAGACGGGGTCGCTCGACACCGTCTCGTGGCCCAGCGAGACGAGCACCCGGGCGGCCGCGGCGAGCGCCTCGCGGGTGTCGTGGTCGGGCGAGACGCCGGTAACCGGGCTGCGGGTGGAGACGGCGATGCGCAGCGGGTCCGGCTCGACGAGCGGCGCGGGGGTGCGCCCGGCGAGGACGGCGAAGCCCACCGAGACGTCCGCGACGGTGGTGGCCAGGATGCCGTGCTCGGCCAGGCCGAGCCAGTCGGTCACCCCGATGTCGTACGGGACGAGGCCGCGCCCGGGCTTGAACCCGACGAGCCCGCAGGCCGCCGCAGGGATGCGGATCGAGCCGAGCCCGTCGTTGCCGTGCGCCATCGGCACGATGCCGGCCGCGACGGCCGCCGCCGAGCCGCCCGACGAGCCGCCGGCCGTGTGTTCGGGCCGCCACGGGTTGCGGGTCACGCCCGTCTCGTCGTCGGTCGTGCCCCACAGCCCCAGCTCGGGCATGCGGCTCACGCCGAGGACGACCGCGCCCGCGCCGCGCAGCCGGCGTACCACCTCATGGTCGTTGTCGGCCACGGCCGTGCGCGCCGCCGCGGACCCGTGCCACGTCGGCAGGCCGGCTACCGCGGTGTTCTCCTTGACCAGGACGGGCACCCCGGCGAGCGCCAGGTCGGCGAGGTCGGGCTCGGCGTCGACCTGCTCGGCCTCGGCGAGGGCCTCGCCCGCCCGGAGCACCCGGATCGCGTTGATCTCAGGGTCGGCGACGCGGGCGTGCTCGATGTGGTCGGCGAGCACCTCGGTGGCGCGCGCGTCACCGCGGCGCACGGCGCGCGCGATCTGCCGCGCGGTCGCGCCGACCCACGTGGAATGCTGCTCGAGCACGGCGGTCTCCCCTGTCGCCAGCCGACAAATGCCTGCGATGTGCTAACGAGTCAGCGCAGCGCCTGTTCCAGGTCGGCCAGGAGATCGTCGACCGACTCGATGCCGACCGAGAGCCTGACCAGGTCGCCGGGCACCTCCAGCGCCGAGCCGGCCACGGAGGCGTGGGTCATCCGGCCGGGGTGCTCGATGAGCGACTCGACGCCGCCGAGCGACTCGCCGAGGACGAACAGTTTGGCCCGGTTGCACACCTCGATGGCGGCCGCCTCGTCCCGCATCCGGAAGCTGATCATGCCGCCGGAGCGGCGCATCTGCTTC
Organism: Luedemannella flava; assembly: GCF_039528515.1. NCBI lineage: Bacteria > Bacillati > Actinomycetota > Actinomycetes > Micromonosporales > Micromonosporaceae > Luedemannella > Luedemannella flava. Next base: position 9,661 of record NZ_BAAALT010000206.1, on the reverse strand, counting down.
ACGGCCGTCTCGTGCCCGGGATGGTCGGGCAGGCCCGGGTAGAGCACGCTTGTCACAGCACGGTGGCCGACCAGGTACTCCACGATGCGTTCGGCGTTGTCGCAGTGGCGGTCCATCCGTACGCCGAGGGTCTTGATCCCGCGCAGGGTGAGCCACGCGTCGAAGGGGCCGCAGACGGCGCCCATGGCGTTCTGGTGGAAGGCGAGCCGCGCGGCGAGGTCGTCGTCGCGGACGACGAGCGCCCCACCGACCACATCGGAGTGGCCGCCGATGTACTTGGTGGTGGAGTGCACGACCACGTCGGCGCCGAGCGCGAGCGGCTGCTGCAGGTAGGGCGACGCGAACGTGTTGTCGACGACGAGCAGCGCGCCGGACTCGCGGGCGAGCGCGGCCAGGCCCGCGATGTCGGCGATGCCGAGCAGCGGGTTCGTCGGCGTCTCCACCCAGATGATCTTCGTCCTCTTGCTGACCGCGGCCCGCGCGGCGTCCAGGTTGGACAGGTGCGCGGGCGTGAACTCCAGGCCCCAGTTCGCGGCGACCTTGGCGAAGAGCCGGAACGTGCCGCCGTAGGCGTCGTCCGGGATCACCACGTGGTCGCCGGGCCGGCAGACCGCGCGCAGCAGCGTGTCCTCGGCGGCCAGGCCGCTGGCGAACGCGAGCCCGTGCCGGCCGCCCTCCAGCGCGGCGAGGCACTCCTGCAGCGCGTCGCGGGTCGGGTTGGCGGTGCGCGAGTACTCGTAGCCCAGGCGCGGCGCGCCGACGGCGTCCTGGGCGTACGTCGACGTCTGGTAGATCGGCGGCACCACGGCGCCGGTGCGGGGGTCGGGCTCCTGCCCCGCGTGGATCGCCAGCGTCTCGAAGCCGAGGGTCACGCTGTCACCTCCGCCGCGCTCCGGCGCCAGCGTGCCTTTGTGCCGACCTGATGATTCGCTCGCTGACGCTCGCTCATTGGTTGAGGCTAGCGCCCGCTAGGGTCGTTGCCGTGGAGGGTTGCCTGTTCTGCGGCGTCGTCGCCGGAGTGCTTGACGTGACACGGGTTGCGGAGGATCCGTCCGGCGTGGCGATCCTCGACCACCGGCCGGTCTTCAAGGGACATGTGCTGGTCGCGCCGCGATCGCACCTGCCGACCCTGGCGGACGTCCCTGTTGCCGATTTGGGTGATTTCTTCGCCTTCGTGCAACGGATCGCCATCGCGGTCGAGTCCGGGCTCGGCGCGGGGGGCACCTTCGTGGCGATGAACAACAAGGTCAGCCAGAGCGTGCCCCACCTGCACGTCCACGTCGTTCCCCGGACCAAGGGCGACGGGCTGCGCGGTTTCTTCTGGCCGCGGACCAGATACACGTCAGAGACAGAATCTTCGGAGTACGCCGCGAAGATCGTGGCCGCGCTCGGGAACGCCTGAGGTTCGTCCGTGGTCCGGCGGTACTAAATCAGTGTTGGATTGGTACTATTGTGGTATGACCGCTGAAACGATCACCACGTCGCTCAAGTTGCCGGCGGACATCTACGAAGCGATCAAAGCCGAGGCCGCCGCCGACCACCGCTCCATCAACGCCGCCATCGTCGTGGCCCTGAGCGAACACGTCCACCGGCGCCAGCGGGCAACCCGGGTCGCCGAAATCGGAGCCGAGATCGCTGACCGACACAGCGAGCTGCTCCGACGGCTGGCCCAGTGACCGCTGACCCGATCGACTACCTCACCGCCGAAGACCTGATCGTTCTGGCCGAGGCGGTCCTCGGCCAGAAACCCGTCGTACGCGACGCTGGCCTGCTCGCCTCAGCCGCCGCCCGTCCCGCCACAGTAGTGTTCGGCGACGTCGCGTACCCGACGCTCTTCGGCAAGGCGGCTGCCCTCCTGTTCTCGGTGTGCCAGAACCACACGCTCCTCGACGGCAACAAACGGCTCGCCTGGGCCGCTGCCGTCACCTTCCTGGCGCTCAACGGCCATCCGGTGCCAGACATCGACGTCGACGCGGCCGAGGCGTTCGTTCTCTCCGTCGCCGACGGCACCCTCACGGAAGTCGTCCAGATCGAGCAGCGGCTCCGCGACCTCTACCCGCGCTGACGCGAAGATCGCCACCGCGCTCGGGAACGCCTGAGGGCCGTCCGTGGTTGTGCCGGGTGCCTTCCTTTCGACTAGCGAGGTGGACACATGTTCCTGCGGTTGCCCGACCCCGTGATGGTCACCCCCGAGCAGGCCCTGCCCGGCCGGACGACGCCGATGCCGGTCGCCGACCGGCACACCGTGCTCGGCACCCCGCTGCGCGGCCCCTGGCCCGCGGGCCTGTCCGTGGCGTACTTCGGGATGGGTTGCTTCTGGGGCGCCGAGCGCCTGTTCTGGCAGCTCCCGGGCGTCCATTCCACGTCCGTTGGCTACCAGGGCGGCTACACGCCCAACCCCACGTACGAGGAGACCTGCACCGGCCGCACCGGCCACACCGAGGCCGTCCAGGTCGTCTACGACCCGTCGAAGATCCAGTACGCCGACCTGCTGAAGGTCTTCTGGGAGAACCACGACCCCACCCAGCGCAACCGCCAGGGCAACGACGTCGGCACCCAGTACCGGTCGGCGATCTACGCCACGACGCCCGAGCAGCTCGCCGAGGCGCAGGCGTCCCGGGAGGCGTTCAACCCGATCGTGCGCTCGGTCGGCGCCGGGGACATCACGACGGAGATCGCCGAGGCCGGCGAGTTCTTCTACGCCGAGGACTACCACCAGCAGTACCTGTCCGACGCCAAGAACCCGGGCGGCTACTGCAACCACGGCCCTAACGGCCTCACCTGCCCGGTCGGGGTCGCCCGGGTGGCAGGCCAGCACTAACCTGACCGTATGCCAGGGCCGGGGGGACGCGTCACGCGCGCGCTTCTCGGCCCGGCGATCGCCTGGCTGGCCGTGGCGTGCGTCGAGGTGATCGACCCGCAGAACGTGTCGCTGCTCGTGTTTGTCGTCCCCCCGTTCGAGGTGGCGCTCTGGCTCGCGGCGGCGGCCATAACGGTGCGCGCGATCCGCGGGTTCCGGGGTTCGACGGCGGTGCGGCTGGTCGCCGCCGTCGGACTGCTGGCCTCGACGATCCAGTTCACCAACTGGTCGGTCTTCGAACCACGCTCGTACTACTGGTCGCACCGGTGGGCCTTCGCGGCCGTGGCGGACGGGGTTCGCGGCGGCACGATCGGGGCGTCCGACGCCTACTACGGCGAGCCATTGCCGTGGCCGCTGCGCGACCTGTCGACCGATGGCCGCGCCGCGGCGATCGGCCGGCATGACGGCCGACCCGTCGTGTTCCTGCCCGCATACCTCGGCATCCCCGACGACGCGGCGGGCTACGTCTTCCACGAGGGCACGCTGCCCGCCGACTTCCCGCTCGACCTCTACGGCGCTGGGGCCTCCCTCAACGGGGCGGTGAACCTGGGCGACGGGTGGTGGTACGTCCGGCCGGGCGCCTGACATGCGAACTGGCCGGACCTGTCGTCAGGACGGGTCCGGTGACGCGTTCTGACGCGCTGGCTCGCCTCCATGACGCGGCGGTTCTGTGGAGTTCCGGCTTGGCGGGCCGGACTGCGTCGTGCGCGCCGCCTGTGATGCGTTGGCCAGCGGCGCAGACGGGCGAACGCTAGCAATGCTGGCCGCACTGCCTCCGGGCGCTCGACAACCGCGAGGTAGAAGCGCTGCTTGAACAAGCCCTTGCCGAGGTCGGCCTGCCCTACGTCATTCATTCCCCACAGTCGTGACGCTGAGGAGTCCGCTCCCGTCGTGATGGCCCGGCGGACACTGTCCGGCGCGAGCTCGACGACGTCTACGACAGGATCGAATACACCAAAGGACAGGCTGACGCGATCCGGCTACGATCCCGCGCATGGCGGGCGGGTGGGACAGTTTTCGGAGCGTGAGTGGCGTTCGGCAACAGAGCCCGGAGAAGGTGGTCCTGGACTTCGGGGCCGGGCCGCGCCCGATCCATGTGTCGACCCGGGTGCTCAACCTCCGACGCGACGCCGACCTCGCGCCCGCGACGGGACCGGTCGACTGGTCCCAGCTCGACGCCCTGCCGGACCTCCTGACCGTCGAGTGGTCCGGGCCCGACCGCGGGATCATCGAGGCGGTCGCCGCGCGGCCGGGCGTCCAGTTCCTGTACTGGCTCGACGCCGTCGGCGACGTGGACCTCACCCCGACGCGGCTGGACACCGTCCGTCTGGGCGGCCCCGACCTGGGCCGGATCCACCTGCCCGACACCGTCAGGACGCTCCTGCTCAAACGCCCGCCCGCCCACCTCACGGTCGAGGCGCCCGACGGCGGCCGGCGCATCGACGTGCGCTTCTTCCACTACGGGTCGGACGTCGTGATCCCCGCCGGCCTGCGGCGCGCGGCGACGCTCTGGCTCCGGGTCGGCGACACAGTGTCAGCGCGCGTCCTGTCCCCACTCACCGACCTGGCCAACCTGACGCTCACCTTCGACGATCCGCCCGGCACCCTCACCGAGCCGGCCGACCTGGACCGCCACGCCGGCCTTCACACGTTGCGGCTCGACAGCGCGTACGGTCTGGATCCGCACGCGCTACCGGACCTGCCGGCGCTGCGGAACCTCAAGCTCAACGGCACCAGGCGCAGGACCGCCAGGGCACTCAAGGCCCGGTTCAAGGGCACCCTCGTCACGGTCGACGTCCGGGGCGCCAAGACCGAGGAGTGGCTCGCCGAGCACATGTTCAACCCGTTCCGCGACTGGGTCGACGAGTCGAAGGCGTTCGGCACCGCCGCCTGCGCGGCGTACAACCGGGCCCGCGCGGCGGCCGACGCGGTCGCGGACGACGACCCCGACCGGCTCGCCGCTCTCGAGGTCGCGCTCCGCGGCCTCGTCACGGACCTGAACGCGATCGACGACAGGTACGAGCTCATCGACACCATCAACCGCGAGCACGCCTGGACCATCTTCCACGATATGGCCTGTGAGCTGCGGGTTCCTCCGGACCTGATCGACGAGTGGTTCGACGCCGACCGTCAGTTCTGAGCGCCCGGCTCACACGGCGGCGGCGATGACCTCGTCGATCTGCGTCGCGAGACGGAGGTCCAGGTCGGTGACGCCGCCCTTGGAGTGGGTGGCGCACGCGAAGGTGAGGGTCCGCCAGCGGATGTCGATGTCGGGGTGGTGGTCCATCTGCTCGGCGATCACGGCGACCCGGTCGACCACCGCGATGGCGGCCAGGAAAGTCGGCAACTTCGCGGTCCGCACGAGAGCGCTGGAGCCGCCCGCCCACGTCCAGCTGTCGAGGGTGGCCAGGGCGGTCGTGACCGCCTCCTCGGAGAGTAGATCCGCCATATCCCCACTGTAGGCGGGAGGTCGGGGGCACGCGGCCGTGTGTGCGCGGGGGAAGGTGAACCGCGTGCCCCCTCCCCTAGGTGCGGCGCGGGCCCGGTGCTCGCCAGAACCGGGCCGGCGCCGCGATGAAAGTCGGATCAGGCGGTGTCGTACGCCCGTCGGTTGAAGCGGTGCCGACCTTCGACGTCCGGGTACCCGCCCAGGCGGGCGCCGTACACGCCCGGCCGACTGGACGCCGCCGCGACGCGGCCGCCGGACGTGACCCCCGGGCGGACGTTGGTCGGGCCGGTGACCGTCGGTGGGGCGGGGCGGGTGGGGCGCTCGTTGAGAGCCACCCGGATGCCCCGGGTCACCTCCTCGTACACGCCCCACGGCGCGCGGGCCGGCCGGTAGGCGGCGGCCTGGGCGCGCTCGGCCAGCCGGCGCGGGCCGCACGGCCATTCCCGGCCGCACCAGACGCACATGTTCTCGGCGGTGTGGTCGCAGTGGCGGCGCAGGATGTGCTGCGCGTCGAGCCAGAGCATCCGGTCGACGACGCCGGCCGGACAGTCGGCCTCGACCACCTGGAACGTTGTCACGATCCTCCCCCTCAGCAAGCCGTAGGTGCTGACGGGGTTCACGCTAGGGCCGCGCGGCGGTTACCCAACGGACCCGATGTGCGATTGATGATTCGACCCGGTTCACGCAGAGCGAAACGATAATGGGCATCAATCCCCGGGTACGGGCGTTGCGCGCCACATGGACGCTGACACTCCCCTCGACGCGTACTCCCAGGTGGTCACCACCGTCGCGGCGGCCGTGCTGCCCACGGTGGCGAGTTTGACCGTCCGCACGGCCCGCGGCGAGGGCGCCGGGTCCGGCGTGCTGTTCACCAGCGACGGGTTCATGCTCACCAGCTCCCATGTGGTCAGTGGTGGATCGGGCGGCACGGCCGAGTTCTCCGACGGCTCCGAGACCCGGTTCGAGGTCGTGGGCGCCGACCCGCTGGCCGACCTCGCGGTGATCCGGGTGGCCGACGCGGGCGCGGGTCGGCCCGCCGCCCTCGGCGACGCGGACGCGCTGCGCATCGGGCAGCTCGTGGTCGCGGTGGGCAACCCGATGGGGCTGGCCGGCTCCGTGACCGCGGGCGTGGTCAGCGCGCTGGGCCGGTCGCTGCCGGTCCGCGACGGGCGCCGCACCAGGCTCATCGACGACGTGATCCAGACCGACGCGGCGCTCAACCCGGGCAACTCGGGCGGCGCGCTGGCCGACGCGGGCGCCCGGGTCGTCGGGGTCAACACCGCCGTCGCGGGAATCGGGCTCGGCCTCGCGGTGCCGATCAACAGCACGACCCGCACCATCATCAGCGAGCTGATCTCCACGGGCCGGGTCCGGCGGGCCTGGCTGGGCGTGGCCGGGGTGCCCGTGCCGCTCGACGCGAACCTCGCCCGCCGGTTCGGGCAGCGGCGCGGCCTGCGGCTGGTCGAGGTGGTGCCGGCCTCGCCCGCGGGCGAGGCCGGCCTCTACGTCGGCGACGTGCTCATCTCGGCCGGCGGGCGCGCCGTGCAGGCCACCCAGGACGTGCAGAAGCTCATGCTGGGCACGGCGATCGGCAACCGCCTGCCCATCACGGTGCTGCGCCGGGGCGCCCTCGTCGACGTGGTCGCCGTACCCACGCCGTTGGCTTAACGGCCCAGGTAGGTCAGCAGGTCCTGCCGGGTCAGCACGCCCGCCGGCTTGCCGTCGATGAGCACGAGCGCGGCGTCGGCCCGCTCCAGCAGGGCCACCGCCTCGCCCACCGGCTGGCCGCCGCCGATCATCGGCAGCGGCGGGCCCAGGTGCCGCTCGACCGTGTCGTGCAGGTGCGCCGCGCCCGTGAACAGGGCGTCCATCAGGGACTTCTCCGCCAACGACCCGGCGATCTCCCCGGTCACCACGGGCGGCTCCGCCTTGAGTACGGGCAACTGCGACACCCCGTACTCGCGCATGAGGTCGATCGCGTCCCGGATCGTCTCCGTGGGATGGACGTGCACCAGGTGCGGCATGGCGACGGCCTTGGCGGCCAGCACCTCGCCCACGGTCGCGCCGGAGGGCCCGCTCGTGTCCAGGAAGCCGTAGCGCGCCATCCAGTCGTCGTTGAAGATCTTCGAGAGGTACCCGCGACCGCCATCGGGCAGCAGCACCACCACGACGTCGTCGGGGCCGGCCCGGCGCGCCACGTCGAGGGCGGCGACCACGGCCATCCCGCACGAGCCGCCGACCAGCAGACCCTCCTCGCGCGCCAGCCGGCGGGTGACCGCGAACGAGTCCTTGTCCGACACCTCGATGATCTCGTCGGCGACGGTCCGGTCGTAGGCGGTCGGCCAGAAGTCCTCGCCGACGCCCTCCACCAGGTAGGGCCGGCCGGTGCCGCCGGAGTAGACGGAGCCCTCGGGGTCGGCCCCGATGACGCGCACGCGCCCTTCCGAGGCCTCCTTCAGGTAGCGGCCCGTGCCGGAGATCGTGCCGCCCGTACCGATGCCCGCGACGAAGTGGGTGATCCGCCCCTCGGTCTGCTTCCACAGCTCGGGACCGGTCGTCTCGTAGTGCGACAGCGGGTTGTTCGGGTTGGAATACTGGTCGGGCTTCCACGCCCCGTCGATCTCGCGGACCAGCCGGTCGGAGACCGAGTAGTACGACCGGGGGTCCTCGGGGGCCACGGCCGTGGGACAGACGACGACCTCCGCGCCGTAGGCGCGCAGCACGTTCTGCTTGTCCTCGCTGACCTTGTCCGGACACACAAAGACGCACTTGTACCCGCGCAGCTGCGCGACCAGGGCCAGGCCCACGCCGGTGTTGCCGCTGGTCGGCTCGACGATCGTGCCGCCCGGGCGCAGCAGCCCGTCCCGCTCGGCGGCGTCGACCATGCGGACAGCGATGCGGTCCTTCACGCTGCCACCGGGGTTGAAATATTCCACTTTGGCCAGCACGGTGGCGGGTAGGCCAGCGGCGACCGAGCGCAGCCGGACCAGGGGGGTGTCCCCGATCAGCTCGACGACGTTCTCGTAATAACGCACGTCACGAGCCTAGTTGGGGTCAGCGGACGACCTTGCCGGGGATGACGGTGTCGCGCCGGCGCTCCCACTCCAGGAACCGCTCGGTCTCGGCGAAGATGGCGCCGGCCAGCCAGGTGGCCACCACGGCGTCGTCGACCAGGCCGAAGACGAACAGCGCCAGCTCGGGCACCAGGTCGATCGGCGAGACGACGTAGAGGCCCGCGGCGGCCATGGCGAGCAGCCGCTTGCCGCCGTCGTACTCCCCGCGCACGGAGGCGAGGATCATTCGCGGGATCGCCGCGAGGCGCTTGCCCACGCCGGGCGTGCCCGGCTTGAAGACGCGCAGGAGGGCCGCGTAGGCCGCCTGCCGGCGCAGGGTCGGTGGCATGTGTACCACGATAACCGCCCGTCACCATGGTCAAACCCGACGAACGGGTGCACCGGGCGCCTCGGTGGCCCGTTTGTAACCGGGGCGAGGCACCATTGACGCAGTCTGAACAGCCAGGAGGTTCGACATGGTCGACGACACCGGGCCCGTCCCGACGCGCAGCGCCCACCCGGCCCGCCGGGTCGCCACCGTCGCGGCCTACACGGGCGGCGCGATCGCCGCGAGCGGCGTCGTGACCGCGGGCGTGCTGGTCGGGCAGGCGTTCCTGGCCCGGATGACCATCCCGGGCGCCGAGGCCCCGCCCCCACGCGCCGACGGCGTGTACGGCCCGGAGCGCCCCGGCGAGCCACTGCGCGTCGCCGTGCTGGGCGACTCGACCGGCGCCGGCTACGGCGTGGCCACCCGCGCGGAGACCACCGGGGCGCTGCTGGCCACCGGCATCGTCATGGCCGCCGACCGGCCCGTGCGGCTGCACTGCCCCGCCGTGGTCGGCGCGACGTCGGCCATGCTCACGCCGCAGGTCGAGGCGGCCGTCGAGCGGGGTGTGGACCTCGCCGTGATCTTCATCGGCGCCAACGACGTCACCAGCAACGCCGGCAGCACCACGGCCGTGCGCCACCTGTTCGAGGCGGTGCACGCGCTGCGCCGGGCGGGCGCCGCGGTCGTCGTGGCCACCTGTCCCGACCTCGGCACGATCCAGCCGATCCGCCCGCCGCTGCGCTGGCTGGCCCGCCGGTGGAGCCGGCAGCTGGCCGCCGCGCAGACGGTGGCCACCGTGGAGGCCGGCGGCCGTACGGTGTCGCTGGGCGACCTGCTCGGTCCCGATTTCGCGGCGGCGCCGGCGCGCATGTTCGGCGCCGACCGCTTCCACCCGTCGGCGGAGGGCTACCGGGCGGCGGTCGCCGCCGTGCTGCCCACCACGCTCGCGGCGCTCGGCCTGCCGGCGGCGA
>NZ_BAAALT010000205.1:0-25573 GCF_039528515.1 Luedemannella flava | reverse complement strand
GACGGCGCGCGGGTCCGCGACGCCGTCGAGCACCCGGCCGACCACCCGGCCGGCCGCGACCGGCGCGCCGTCGACCCGCTCCGCCGCGACCGTGAAGGGCTGCGCCGCCAAGCCGTCCGCCTGCGGGTTCCCCGATGGGACCAGTACGGGGGTACGGGCCGGGGTCAGCCTCAGGCGCGTCCCGCAGGATGTCACCAGCGGCCCCGGCTGGGCGTGGGACACCCGCGGCTGGATCGCCGTGAAGACCGACGGCGCGGTGGTCTCCGGCATTTCCACCACCGCCACCATCGACATCCAGGCCTCGAACGTGGTCGTGAAGAACGTCCGGGTGCACCAGCGCGACGGCATGTTCGGCATCGCCATCCGGCACGGGCGCAACGTCACGGTGCAGGACTCGGAGATCTACGGCGACCCGGGCGAGCACCGCCTTATGGTCGGCATCAAGGACATCTACGCCGACAGCGTCGGCACCCGGCTGGTGCGCAACGACATCTGGGCCGTGGCCACCGGCATCCAGATCGACGCCGGGCCCACTGCGTGGTGACCACGCCGATCCGGGTGCGCGCCGGCGGGCGGCTGTCGCTGACCAACTGCTGGATCCGGGTCAACGTCACCGACGACGGGGTCGGGATGATCGGCAAGGCCGGTCGCGTGGAGCTCACGCATGTCGTGGTCGACGGCAGCGGCTTCGCCGGCGCGCCGGTCGGCGTGACGCTCGCCGGGGGTGGCCGGGTGGCGTTCAGCGAGTTCGTCGGCACCACGCAGAACGTCCGGGTGGAGCGCGGCGCCGCGACCATCGAGTGGAACTACGTGCACGACGCCAAGGCGCGCACGATCTCGGGCGACGCCCACTCGTACGGGTTCACGGTGTCCGCCGGCGGGCCGGTCACCATCGCGCACAACTGGGTCGACATGTCCCGCGCCGAAGGGATCGGCACCGGTATCAGCGTCGTGTCCGACACCGGCCCGATCGACGGCGTGCGGATCGAGGGCAACACCCTCCTGCCGGGCGGCTCGTACTCGCTGTACGTGCGCACCGACGGCTACTGCCGCTGCGGCGGCGTGGCGAACGTCCGCGTGCTGGACAACCACTGGTACGCCGACGCGACGCACCCGTGGGCCGGCCGGTACGGCGTGCACGCCGTCAACGACGACGACAGCGTGACCGCCTGGTCGGGCAACGTGCTCACCCGCGACAGCGCGACCGTGCCGGTGACCTTCGGCGACACCCGGCCCTGAGGTGGCCCGGCGGCGATACGATGGTGATCATGTCCGATGGCGTCCTGGCGGCGGTGCGCGCGTTCGTGGCGCGCATCCACGCGTTCGAGCCGGCCGCGGGGTCGCTCGGCGACCTGGTCGTCCGGTTCAACGGCGACGAGGCGCGGATGACGATCACCGGACCGGTCGCCCGCGCGCTGGCCGAGGCGCTGGGGGCGTACCAGGACCCGCGCGACCACGGCCCGTGCGACGCGTGCGGCGGCCACCGCGTCGACGACAACTTCCACTGCCTGGACTGCGGGCATCTCAACGGCCTGTTCGGGCAGCTGGTCGCCGAGCGGGCCGCCCGCTACCGGGCGGAGCCGTCGCCGGAGCTCGAGGGCTGAGCCTCAGGCCGGGAACGGGCCTTCCCAGGCGGGCTTGTGGGTCCGGTCGATGGGGCACCACGTCAGGTTCTTGTGCATCCGGGCGGGCCAGCGCTTCTTGATCTCCACTGCCCGGGCGCCGACGAAGCCGGCGTCGCGGCGCTCGATGAGCCGGACCAGGGACACGTCCGCCTGCTTCGGGCCGCCCGACCGGATGGGGCCCGGCACGTGGCTCACGGGGATGCGCTCATTGGCCGCGATCCGCTGCCGCAGCAGGCGCCAGTACGCGTGCAGGTAGCGGCGGGCGAACGTGCCGTCCGGGTCGTGGATGGGGGCGCCCGGCCGGTAGGTGGCGAGCAGGTCGTCGGTCTCGTCGTCGTCGGGCGAGGTCTCCCGGTCGCCGAAGGTGATGCTCTTGACGCTGTCGGGCAGCAGGGCCGGCAGCGGGTCGCCGGCGACGCGGGCCTGCTGCTCGAAGAAGTGGAAGGCGGCGGTGGGCTCCCGACCGTACGTGTCGAGCAGGCAGGTGACCCGCACGCCGGGCAGGCCGTCCTCGCCGGGGCGGGCGACCGTGGTGGGCGCCCAGGCGAGGCCGCGCACGTCGGCGAAGTCGCCGGCGCCGTTGCGCAGCCGCAGGGCGTGCGGCAGCACCAGCAGGCCGGCCCCGGTCGGCACGTCCGACCGGCGCAGGCGCGACAGGTCGTCGGGGCGCAGCGTGATCGCGGCCGCGGCGGTGACGTCGGTCATCTCGGGCGACATGACGTACAGGCTGGCCGAGGCGAGGTCGGCGGCCATGGTCTCGCAGAAGCGTTCGGTGAGCGCGTTCGGCGTCTCGTGCAGGTCGGGGGAGAACCCCAGGGGCGCGCACACGGCGTGCATGGCCGCCACCCGGCTGCCGTGCACGCGGGTCGCGACGTGCAGCGCGGCCAGCAGGTTGCCGTGCTGCCAGACGCGGGACGGCTTCTGCGACAGATGCCTTACCGCCTGATTACGGGCATCTCCGGCGAACCGGGCAGCACCCGCAGCCACCCAGAGGGTGGAGTCGTTGCGCCTCTTGCTAGCCATAGTTTCCTGTCCTCGGGCGACACCGTGCTCGACGCTGTCCGCGATGGGGACAAGCGTCCGGGCAGCATATCGCTGAGCTGCGGAAACTTCACTATCGAAGCATCAAGGTCAGGTCAACGATGCTAAGGAGGGCGGTCGCGGCGCATCACGCGCCGGCGGCCACCCGACTCCGAGCCGCCACGGGCTCAGCGCGGTCAGCTCGACCGGGCCGGTGGAGTACCCGGACCTGGAGACGATGGTGAGCCGGCGGCAAGGAATATTCGACCGCTGTCAATGGCGCGTCCCGACGCGGCATGTGACGGCATTGTGGAGATATGCGGCGGGTCGTGTGCGGCCCGGCGTCCTGGCCTGACGTCGCGCCTACCGTCCCAGGGTATGAAGGTGGACGTCCTGGTCGTAGGTGCCGGCCTCGCCGGCCTGCACACCGCCCGCCTGCTCGCGGAGCGGGACCTGAGCGTGCTGGTCGTCGACCGGCGGCGGTCGTTGTCGTCCGGCATCCGTACGACGGGGATCTTCGTCCGCCGTACGCTCGAAGATTTTGATCTTCCCGGGCACCTGCTGGGCCCTGGCGTGCGGGATGTGCTGCTGTATCCGCCGTCGCGGCGGGACCCGGTCCGGCTCACGAGCGACCGCGACGAGTACCGGGTCGCGGACATGCCGGGCATCTACGAGCACGCCCGGGGCGAGGCGGAGTCGGCCGGGGTGCGGATCCGGCTGGGCGCGCGGTATCTCGGCCGCTCGGGCGGGGTCGTCCTGCTCGAGGGCGCGGAGCCGGTCGCGGCCCGGTTCGTGGTCGGGGCGGACGGTGCCCGGTCCACAGTGGCCCGTGATCTCGGGCTCGACGTGAACCGGCGGCTGCTCGTCGGGGCCGAGCTGGTCCATCCGATCGCGTCGGGCACCACCGCCCCGGCGTTCCACTGCGTGCTCGACCCGCGGATCGCGCCCGGCTATCTGGGCTGGGTCATCGACGACGGGCACCACGCGCACGTGGGCGTCGCCGGGTATCCGGGCGCGATGCGGGCGGGCGTGCGGCACCTGCTGGACGAGTTCGCCGCCGACGGGCCCGGTCGCGCCGCGCCCGTCGGGCCGGTCGAACGGCGCGGTGGGCCGATTCCGGTCGGCGGGGTGCTGCGCCGGCTGGCGTGCCCGGCCGGGTTGCTCGTCGGGGACGCGGCGGGCGCCGTCTCGCCGCTGACCGCCGGCGGCCTGGACCCCTGCCTGCGCATGTCCGAGCTGGCCGCCGACGTCACCACCGGCTACCTGCGCACCGGCGACGCGTCGGTGCTGCGGCACTACGACGGGGGAGCGTTGCGGGCCCGGTTCCGGGGGCGGTTGGCGCTGCGCCGGGCGTTCGCGGGACTCCGGTCGCCGGCGTTCGCCGAGGCGGCGGTGGGCGCGATGCGTACGCCGGCCGGCCGGTGGCTCGCGGCGCGGGTCCTCTTCGGCGACGGTTCGTTCCCCGACGTCGACGCACACGGATACAGCGTGGCTCCGGTCGCTGACTGACAGCGAGGCTACCGACCGGTAAGTTATCGGGGGTAGGCACGGATAACACCCCGGAGGTTTGCCGATGAGCGTCGTCGCCCGCGAGTTCCACCTGACCTCGCGCCCGCAGGGTTGGCCAACGGCCGACAACTTCCGGCTGGTCGAGACCGAGCTGCCGCCGCTGGGCGACGGACAGGTGCTGGTGCGCAACACGTACCTGTCCGTCGACCCGTACATGCGGGGGCGGATGAACGACGCCAGGTCGTACATCGCCCCGTTCGCGCTCGACGCGCCCATGGACGGCGGGGCCGTCGGCGAGGTCGTCGAGTCCCGGTCGCCCGACCGGAAGGTGGGCGACCTGGTGCTGCACAGCGCCGGGTGGCGCGACCTCGCGGTCCTCGACGCCACGCGGGCCGCCCCGATCGGCGACCCGGTCGGCTCCGCGTCGTACTACCTGGGCGCGCTGGGCATGCCGGGGCTCACGGCGTACGCGGGGATCGTCGAGGTGGCCGCGCTGCGGCCCGGCGACGCGGTGTTCGTCTCCGGCGCGGCCGGCGCCGTGGGCAGCCTCGCCGGCCAGATCGCCCGGCTGCGCGGGGCGAGCCGGGTCGTCGGCAGCGCCGGTTCGGCGGCCAAGGTGGCCTACCTGCAGGATCTCGGCTTCGACGCGGCGTTCTCCTACAAGGACGGTCCGGTGCGGGCCAGCCTCAAGGCCGCGGCGCCGGAGGGCATCGACGTGTATTTCGACAACGTCGGCGGCGAGCACCTCGAGGCGGCGCTGTCGTCGCTGCGCCCGTTCGGACGGATCGCGGTGTGCGGCGCGGTCGCGCAGTACAACTCGGAGCCGCCGGCCGCGCCGCGCAACCTCGCCCTGGTCATCGGCAAGCAGCTCACCATGCGCGGCTACCTGGTCGGCTCGTACAACCACCTGCGCGACGAGTACCACGCCCAGATGGCCGACTGGCTGCGTGACGGCGCGATCCGGGTCGACGAGACCGTCGTGGACGGCCTGGAGAACATGCCGACCGCGTTCCTCGACCTGCTGCGCGGCGCGAACACCGGCAAGATGGTCATCAAGGTGGACTGACCGGCCCGGGAACCGGTGACCCTGGTGGGGCGGGAAACGTAGCCGGTGCACTGGCGGACAACACGAACTCCGGAAAGGGAGCCCTCATGTCCGCCATCACCGCCCCGCCGCCCGGCGTGGCCGCCGGGAACTCGACCGGCCAGGTGCTGCGCACCGCCGGCCGCGCCGCGCTCGCGTACGCGGGCCTGTACCTGCTCACGTTCGTCGCGAACTCCGTCGCGTCCACGATGGTCGCGAGCTACGCCGAGGAGTACCCGACGCCGGCGCAGTTGCGGGACCAGCTGCCCATCTCGGCCACCCTCGCGGTGGCGTTCGTCGCCGTCGGCACCTTCGGCATCGTCGCGATGACCGGCATCGCGACCTACGTCGGCCGGGCCGGGTCCACGCTCGCGCCCGGGCTGCGGGCACTCGCCGCGGCGGCGGGCGTCCGGTGTTCCGGCACGGGCTCGTCGCGTTGTTCGAGTCCAACGGGTTCGAGGTTGTGGTCAGGCCTGACGGCCGGGGCGCGGACGTCGCCGCCCGGCTCACCGGCATGCTCCCCGAGGCCCGGGTCGTAGTGGTCACGATGTACGACGACGACGGCTCGGTCCGCGAGGCCCTCGCCGCCGGGGCGAGCGGGTACGTGGTGAAGGACGCCTCCCCGGCGCAGCTCGTCGCCGCCGTCCGGGCGGCCGAGCAGGGCGCGGTCGTCCTCGGGTCGGGCGTGGCGCCCGCGGCCGGGCTGCGTGTGCGGGCCCCGGCGGCGGACCCGTTCGGGCTCACGCCGCGCGAGCGCGACGTGCTCGACCTGCTCGTGCGGGGCCTGTCCAACCCGCAGATCGCCGAGCGCCTCGCCGTGTCCGGCAAGACCGTCAGCAACAACGTGTCCGCCCTGCTGGCGAAGCTCGGGGCGGCGGACCGCGCGGAGGCGGCCCGCATCGCCCGCGAGACCTTCGACCGGTGATCAGGACGGGCCGACCCGCCGCGCGGTCAGCACGAGGAGCAGCTCGAACCGCGCGGACGGCTCGTCGAGGTCGTCGCCGAGCAGCTCGCGCAGCCGCTTGAGCCGGTAGCTGACCGTCTGCGGGTGCACGAACAGCTCCGCCGCCACGTCGGCGCGCGAGCCCCAGTGCCGCAGCCAGCTGTGCAGGGTGACCAGCAGGCTCTCCCGCTGGTTCGGGCGCAGGCCCGAAAGCGGCGCGAGCCGTCGCTGCGCCAGCACCGCCAGGGCGCTGATCTCGCCGCCGAGGGCCAGCGCGGCGAGGTGATCGTCGGCGAAGACCACCGCGCCCGCCGCATGCGGTCCGGCCGGGTCGCGGCCGACCAGTCCAGCGGCGAGTTCGGCCAGCCGCACCGCCTCCGGCGCCCGCGCCCAGTCGAGCATCGGGCCGACCACCGCGCCCCGGCCGTGCAACGCGTCCGCGAGCTGATCGCGCCGGGCGCGCGGGCCGTCGCGCAGCAGCAGGACGGCGTCGCGTTCCCGCTCGACCACCACGCCGTCGGCGCCGTAACGGAACCGCGTGTCGCGCGCCTGCTCGATCGGCAGCACGACGGGCACGATCGCGCCGATCGCCCGCCAGCCGACCCGGGCCGCCGCGGTGGCGACCGCGTCGGGCGGGGCGCTGCCGCGCAGCAGCAGTTCGGCCAGCTGCCGGCGGCGGTCGTCCTCGCCGGCCAGCTCGCGCACCTGGAGCGCGAACCCGTCGGTGCTCGCGGCCGCCAGCTCGTCGACGAACGCGCTGACCGCGTCGGACAGGTCGATGAGACCGTCGGCGTCCACGAAGCCCAGTTCGACGAGCGCCTCCGAGGCCGTACGCAGCATCAGCCGGGACGCGAGCCGCAGCGCGGTGAGCAGCGCCTCGGGTCCGCGGTCCTCGCGGGCCTCGGCGGCGCCGAGGGCGACGAAGACCTCGCGGATCGGGGGCGGCAGCGCCGCGTCGTCCGTGCCGACGAGGTCCAGGAAGCGGTCCATGGCCACCTGCACGGCGGTGCGCAGGTCGCGGCCCACCTTGGCGTCGCCGGTGGCGGCGAAGGCCGGGACGGCCCCGGTGATCGCGTCGGCGATGGCTGTGACGGTGGCCGGCAGGCGCGGCCGCATGACCGCGGCGAGGTCGGGCGGGAGTCGCTGCCAGGGCACGGGGGACATCGCCACACCGTATTTTGTCACGCCGTGATAAATCCCGGGCTGATTGTCGCTGTCCGGCGGACGGTGCTCAGCTCGGGCGCGAGCGCGACGATGGGACCACTGGCCCCGGTTACCGAGGAGACCTCGTGCTGTACCGAACCTCCCGTCAGCATGTCGTCGACATGTGTCGCACGATGCTCGAGCGCGGCTACCTGAAGGCGACCGAGGGCAACGTCTCGGTGCGCATCCCCGGCCGGCAGCTCTACGCCGTGACGCCCAGCAACTACGACTACGACAGGATGCGCGTCGAGGACATCTGCGTCGTCGACTTCCAGGGCAAGCACGTACCGGACGAATCCGGCACCGCGCTCAAGCCGTCGATCGAGTGCGGCATGCACGCGAACATCTACCGCGAGCGCCCCGACGTCAACGCGATCGTGCACACCCACCAGCCGTACGCCTCCGCGCTGGCCGTGCTCCGCAAGCCCATCCCGGCGTTGAGCGACGAGCAGGTGCGCTTCCTCGGCAAGGAGGTCGCGGTCGTCGACTACGCGCCGTCGGGCACCGGGTTCCTCGCCAAGAACGTCCAGAAGAAGGTCGCGAGCGGCGACAACGCGTTCATCCTCGCCAACCACGGCATCGTGGCGCTCGGCACCGACCCCGACCGGGCCGTGTTCAACATGGCGCTGCTGGAGAAGGTCTCCATCGCCTACCTCATGGCGCTGACCACGGAGTCCGGCAAGGTCTACACGATCCCGTCCGCGATCCGCGAGATCGCTTTCGGCAAGCTGCGCTCCGACGAGAAGCGCATCGCCGCCCAGATCACCAAGGCCGTCGAGCCGGTCCGGGTGCCCGTGGACGAGGAGCTGCCGAGCGCCGACACCGTGGCCACCGTCGTCGAGCCCGAGGAGCACGGGTACGCCATCTCCGAGTACCTCGACGTCGACGACACCATGCGGCGCCTGGGCGCGCTCGTGGACCAGCCGGTGCGCGGCCTGCGCCACGACGCGATGCTCGACGTGCTCAACTACTTCGAGACGAAATGCGGCGCCAGCAAGGAGATCACCGACCGGGCCAAGCTGCGCATCCCCGGCGGCGTGCAGCACAACCTGGCGTTCAACTACCCGTTCCCGCTCGCCATCGACCGGGCCGACGGCGCGTATCTCACCGACCGCGACGGCAACACGTACATCGACTTCCTGCAGGCCGGCGGCCCGACCATCCTGGGCAGCAACTACGCGCCCGTGAACGAGCGGGTCGCCGAGGTCATCAAGGCCTCCGGTCCGGTGACGGGCCTTTTCCACGAGTACGAGCTGAAGCTCGCCGAGATCATCAACAGATACCTGCCGCACGTGGAGATGTACCGCTCCCTCGGCTCGGGCACCGAGGCCGTCATGGCGGCCGTCCGGGGGGCGCGAGCGTTCACCGGTAGGAAGATGGTCATCAAGGTCGGCGGGGCGTACCACGGCTGGTCCGACACCATGGTCTACGGCCTGCGCGTGCCCGGCAGCTTCCGGATGAACGCCAAGGGCATCCCGTTCGGCGCGACGGCCCGCACCCGCGAGACGTTCCCGCACGACCTGGGCACGCTCAAGCGCAAGCTCATCGAGAACCGCCTGCGCGGCGGCACGGCCGCTGTCATCGTCGAGCCGGTCGGCCCCGAGTCGGGCACCCGGCCCGTGCCGCGCGACTACAACGCCAAGGTCCGCGAGCTGTGCGACGAGTTCGGCGCGCTGCTCGTCTTCGACGAGGTCGTCACCGGCTTCCGGCTCGGCATGGGCGGCGCGGCCGGCTACTTCGGCGTCACGCCCGACCTGACCGTACTTGGAAAGGCCGTCTCCGGCGGTTATCCGATGGCCGGCGGCGTCGGCGGTCGCGCGGACATCATGGGCGTCTTCGGGTCCGGGCTCGACGGCAAGAGCGGCGCGCACGTGCAGGTCGGCGGCACCCTGTCGGCCAACCCGCTGTCGTGCGCGGCCGGCTACTTCGCGATCGAGGAGATGGCCCGCACCAACGCGCCGGTCATCGCCGGTCGCGCCGGCGACCGCCTCACCCGCGGCCTGCAAAGGCTCATCGACAGGTACGGCCTGCCCTACGTCGCGTACAACCAGGGTTCGATCGTGCACCTGGAGTGCAGCGGCGTGATGCTGCTCGACATGCGCAGCCCGATCAAGCTGCTCAAGGAGAACAAGGCGCGCAAGCGCCTGATGGAGCAGATGGGCGCCGCGTACACCGCGCACGGCATCATCACCCTCGCGGGCTCGCGCATGTACACCTCGATGGCCGACACCGACGAGGTCATCGACGACGCGCTCAACCGCTTCGACCAGGTCTTCGCCCAGGTCGAAGGGGTCTGAGTGGCGATCGGACCGCAGATCCTCGCGATCGACCTCGGCACGTCGGGGATGAAGGCCGCGCTGGTCGCGGCCGACGGCACGGTCACCGGTTGGGCCGAGCGGCCCGTGCCGCTTCACGTGCTGCCCGGCGGCGGCGCCGAGCAGGACCCCCTCGCGTGGTGGGAGGCGCTGGGCGAGGTCGTCGCCGATCTCGGCCGGGCGTATCCGGATCACGTGAAGGCGATCACCACGGTCTGCTCGTCCACGCAGGGCGAGGGGACCGTCGCCGTCGACGCTTCCGGCCAGCCGTTGACCCCGTGTATCAGCTGGCTCGACATGCGCGGCGCGGCCAACCTGCGGCGGCAGTTCGGTGGCTTCCCGTCGTACCAGGGAATGTCCGTGCGCCGCATCGCGCGGTGGCTGCGGCTTACCGGCGGCATGCCCTCGCCCACCGGCAAGGACCCGGCCGCGCACATGCTGTTCATCCGCGACGAGCTGCCTTCGGTTTATGCGCGGACCGCGACGTTCCTGAACGTCCTCGACTGGATCAACCTGAAGCTGACCGGTCGCACCGTGGCCACGGTGGACTCGATCCTCACCTCGTGGGTGACCGACAACCGCCGCGCGTCCCGGATCGACTACTCATCGGCGCTGGTCGCCGACTCCGGCATCGACCGCGACAAGCTGCCGCCGATCGTGGCGTGCACCGACGTCATCGGGACCTTGTCGCCGGCAGCCGCCGAGCACCTCGGCCTGCCATCGTCGATCCAGGTGGTGGCGGGTGCCATCGACAACACGGCGGCGGCCGTCGGCGCCGGCACCACCCGCGACAACGAGGCGCACCTCTACGTCGGCACGTCGTCGTGGATCGCCGCGCACGTGCGTCGCAAGAAGACCGACGTTCTTTCGTCGATCGCCTCGGTGCCGTGCGCGCTGCCGGACCGCTACCTCATGACCGCACTGCAGGCCACGGCCGGCGTCAACCTCACCTGGCTCCGCGACAAGATCGTGGAGTACGACGACCCGATCGTCAGCGCGGGGCACGTCAGCCGCGACGAGGGCACCATCTTCGACGCGTTCGACCGGATCCTCCCCACGGTCCCGGCCGGCGCCAACGGCGTCCTCTACACCCCCTGGCTGTACGGCGAGCGCGCCCCCGTCGACGACCCGAACCTGCGGGCCGGCTTCTTCAACATCTCGCTCGGCACCAACCGGTCGGACCTGCTGCGGGCGGTGTTCGAGGGAGTCGCGCTCAACACCCGCTGGCTGGCGGCCGCTGTGGACAGGTTTCTGGGCTCGCCGGTGACCTCGCTCGTCATCACGGGCGGCGGAGCGCAGTCGGACGCGTGGTGCCAGATCTTCGCCGACGTGCTGGGCGTCGAGATCCGCCGCGACGCCAACCCGGTCGCCGTCAACGCGCGCGGCGCGGGCTGGATCGGCGCGGTCGGTGCCGGCCTGATCTCCTTCGCGGACATCCCGGGTCTCATGCGCAACGACCACGTGTTCACGCCGACGGCCGCCCACCGCGCGACGTACGACGAGATCTTCGGCGTCTACCAGGACCTGCACAAACGCCTGGCCCCGATCTACCGCCGCCTCAACGCCTGACCGGTTCGCTCACCGGAGGTTGAACGCGGCGCGGAAAGCGGCCAGGGCCTCGCCGGGGGCGTCGAGCTCGACGGCGTTGCGGACGCCGTCCATGGCCGCGATCAGCGGGTCGTCGTCGCGCGCCATCACGACGGCGTGGATCGCGCGGATCTCGGGGTCGATGGCGGGCCGTTCCTGGTGACCGAACGATACCGTCACGCGGCGGCTGATGATTTCCCTCGGAACGTTGGCCCAGCGGGCGAACGCCGCGTCGAAGTCGACGAACCAGGGCGGCGGTGGATCGCCGCGCTCCAGGGCGGTCACCGCTGCCTCGACCCAGTCGTGCGCGATCAGTCCGGACCGGGTGCAGCAGTACCGGGCGGCCCAGACCGCCATCCTGCGCTGGGTCTGCGGCCCCGCCTCGGCGATCCGGTCGACGATGTCGCGGTCGTGGCCCACCAGACCGAGCGTTCGTGCCTGCACCTCGGGTTCGAGCAGCCGTTCGTCGGTGGGGATCCGGCCGCCCCAGGTGCGCTCCAGGCCTCGGCGCGCCCCCTCGGCCTCCCGGCGCTCGCGGGCCTCCCGCTTGCGGCGCACGGCGGCACGCTCGACCGGAGCGGGGGGCGGCGGCGGGATCACGATGTCGCGGAGGTCCGGGAAGTCGCGCCGCAGGTCCGCGAACATCTCGGGCCAGGTGCCGCCCCCGGCCCCCTCGGCCTTGGCGAACATCCAGCACAGATTGTCCGCCGGCCGCTGCGCGTTCCAGGGCATCAGCAAGGCGCCCACGGCGTTGGTCCGCTGCCGTGGGTCATCGCGCTGCCACACCGGCAGGGCTGTGCGCAGGTACGCGTCCAGCCGCTCCGCGACCAGCCGGCCGTCGGCCGGCGTCACCGTCCCGGCGCGTCGCAGGCGCTCGCGGATCCGGGTCAGCCACGGCTCGTCCGGGATTCCGGCGAGCCGGAACGGCCGCTCCCACGCCCACGTGGTCATCCGTTCGATCAGGTCGGCGGGGGCGTGCGCGATCGCCAGAGCCAGCTCGCGATCCTCGTCGTAGAGCCGCATGCCGGCGGCTCCCAGAGCTTTGACCCGCGGGTCGGTGACGCCCCGACCGCGCCACGGGTCGACGTCCCTGCTGAACCATTCCCGCGGATCCTCCGCGTACGCCGCCAGCTCCTCCCGCACCTCGGCGTACCAGGGCTCCGTCACCGCCCGGCGGCCGACCCCGGCGCAGCGGAACGTGGCGCTCGCCAGGAGATCGGCGTCCCAGCGGACACCGGTGATCCGTTCCATCAGCGCGAGCGTCCGTTCCTTGTACGCCTCGTCGTACGCGTCGTCGAACTCCTCCTCGTCCTCGTCCAGAACGAATCCGAGCTCGACAAGGATCGCGTCGAGCCGGCCCGGGTCGCTGCCATAGCGGTCCTGCGGGAAGGCCGGGTCGAACCACACCACCTGTTGGCCGTCGATGGCCCAGAAGAAGCGCGGCGTGGTGTTCTCGTTGTAGTAGAACGACACCATCTCGCCGGCCGACGACAGCTCCCGCACCGCCGCGTCGCCGGTGCAGAGGAACCCGTTGTCCTCCACGATCATCGCCCAGTCGCCGACGCGCGTCACCGCGACGTAGTCGAGCCCGGTCGGATGAGACCCGCCGTTCTCGTCGATCCACTCCCGCACGGCCTCGGACCCGCCCCGTGCGACCTGCGCCGACACGACCGACACCGGATCGGCGCCGCCGAGCCGCGAGATCACCTCGTCCGGCCCGACCCCCCGCGCGAACGTGAGACAGAAGTTGAGACCCAATGCGTGGTTCCTGATCGCCCACGCGTAGTCAGCCGCAGTCACCCCAGCACGCTATCCGCTGCCTGCGACACGCCAGCACGCTGCAATCACGTTATGGCGCCATAGGTCTGGAATGGGAGGCGTCATAACCTACCTATGGCGCCATAGCGCGGGAGGTGCGGCGCGGCCGGGCAGGACGGGTTCGAGGCCGAGCCAGGCGGCGAGGTTCTCGATCTCGTGGCGTACGGCCTCCGCCGTCGGCGCGTCGAAGGGGGCGTCCTCGTGGACCGCGGTGACCCGCAGCGCGCCGGCCCTGCGGTCGGCGGTGGCGTCGAGCTTGCCGACCAGCCGGTCGCCGGACAGGATCGGCAGCGCGTAGTAGCCCCACCGCCGCTTGGCGGCCGGCTTGTACATCTCCAGCTGGTAGTCGAACTCGAACAGATCCGCCATCCGTGGCCGGTCGAAGACGAGCCGGTCCAACGGGGACAGCAACGCGGTCCGGCCGGTGAACGGCTGCCCGAGCTGGGCCGGGTCGACCCGCCACATGCCCCGCACGCCCTCCACCACGGCGGGCTCCCCGACGGTCGCCGCGTGGGCGGACTCCCTGGCGTTCTCGGTGCGCGTCGCGCGGGCGATGCCGAGCGACCGTAGCCACCGCCGCGCCCGCTCGCGCAGCGCCTCGTCCTCGGGCACCGCCTCGTCCGGGTAGACCCGTTCGGCGAGGTCCCACAGCTTCTCCCGGCCACGACGCCCGGCGACCGCGACCTCGCCCCGGCACACCATGAACTCCAGCAACCGGCCGACGTTGCGGTTGTTGTTCCACCCCGAGGACCGCCACGGCACCCAGCAGGTGTCCGGCAGCTGCGCGGAGGTCAGCGGGCCGTCGATCTCGAGCCGGTCGAGGATGTCGCGCCGGCAGGCGTCGTTGGCGTCCACCCACTCCCGCTGGTGCTCCTCCCAGTCGAGCAGGTCCTCCCGGTCGGCCCAGCCGGCCATCTCGGCCCGGTAGAGCGCCATGTCCGCCCAGGGCCGGACCCGTCCCAGGTGCTCGACAAGGTCGCCGCGCGCCAGCGCCCCGGCCAGCTCGCCGAACCGGGATGACGCACCGAGCCGACTGAAGATCACGAGATCCGCGCTGGGTGCCACCGCCGCCGTCGGGTCGACCTGGAGGAAGGTCAGCTCCCGGACGACCTCGAGCAGCTCCGTCGGCCGTGGCCGCGCGAGGAGCTGCGCCCGCACCGCGATCCGGCGGGCGTCGCGTCGCGACAACTCGTGCACGACCACGCGACCGAGGCTAAACCCTTCAGTGCATGGTCGCGATCTGGATGAGGTTGCCGCAGGTGTCGTCGAACACGGCCGTCGTGACCGGCCCCATGTCGGTCGGCGGCTGGGTGAACACGACGCCGAGGGCGACCATCCGCTCGTACTCCTTGTGGACGTCATCCACGGCGAACGAGGTCATCGGGATGCCGTCGTCGACAAGCGCCTGCCGGTACGGCCCGACGGCCGGGTGGGCGGCGGGTTCCAGGACCAGCTGCACGCCGTCGGGTTCGGCGGGCGATACGACGGTGAGCCAGCGGTGCTCGCCGAGCGGCACCTCGACCTTCTTCTCGAAGCCCAGGACGTCGGTGTAGAAGGCGAGGCCCTTGTCCTGGTCGTCGACGAAGATGCTGGTCAGGTTGATGCGGATCATGTTCTCTCCTCGGGGATGGGCCACCGGTCGACGATCGCGCGCAGTGGTCCGAAGTCGGCGTGATGGAACTTGTACCGGCCGCTGCGCTCGGCTTTGACGAGCCCGGCGGCCGAGAGAAGGTCGAGGTGCTGCGAGATCGCCTGGCGGGACGATCCGATGCTGTGCCGGGTGGTCAGCCGGGCGCAGAGTTCGAACAACGTCTGACCGTCCCGCTCGGCCAGCTCGTCGAGGATCGCCCGCCGGGTCGGGTCGGCGAGCGCCGCGAAGATGTCGTCCGGTGGCACGGGGTTCCTTCCGCGAGCCGGTGGGCATTGACATCACGACAATATGCAAGCTGTGACTTGCATGTCAATCCGTGTGCCCCGTCTGCGGCCATTCTAAATTCGACCAAAACGACCGGTGCCCGCGTCAAGATCGTCGCTTCGTGTCTCGTAACTGTTCACGTGGTCCGCGGTGGGCTCGAGATCACTGTCCCTGGTACGGACGTGCGGTCCGAGAGCCGGTCGTTGCCGCGCGTCGTTCCACGATCGCCCGAATGCGGTGCGAACGCGCAGTCCCGACACCCCAATAACCGACAAACCTCCCCTCGCGCGTCGCGGTGATCGCCGTTTCATGTACGAGAGCGCAGCCCAGCCACACTCCTGCACACGAAACGCAGACCTTGGCACCAATGGCCGGCCGGTCACCGACCCCCAGCCTCATGATCGCGATACTGAGCGCCAAAACTCCGGTTCCCACCCCGGAAGATCACCATCTCGAGCCGAGAACAGTGGCCACACCACGGTTCGCGCCCGGACGCCGATCGCCAGCCCTCGACACCCAACACCCACCGGCGGTGTTCGATCCGGTTCGCTGGTTGGGGTGGTCCTTGCAGACCCTTGGCCCGTGAGCGCCGACTACGCAAGATCGACCCAGTGCGGCCCGGGTAACTGACCACATTCTGGGTAGTACGGCGGGCAGGCCCGGGTAGTCGGGTCGGGGGAGCCGGTCCCATGCGTCGGATCACGTTCGCGCCCGTCCTCGTCGCGGTCGTCGCGCTGTTCGCGATGGTCCTCGGCGTGATCATCGGGCGCGTCACGACGGGTGGGCCGACCGGGCCGGGCACCGGGCCGCCGGGCGGCGTCGCCGGCACCCGGATTGACGTCATCATCAAGGCGAGCGACTCTTCCTTCTGGCAGAGCATGCTGGCCGGGGCGAAGCAGGCCGCCGCCGACTACGGCGCGGACGTCTCGCTGTTCGGGCCGACGTCGGAGAGCGACGTGGCGCAGCAGGTCCAGCTCGTCGAGAACGCCATCTCGCGCGGCGTCGACGGGATCGTCCTCGCGCCGAACTCGTCCTCGGCGCTCAACAACGTGATCAAGCGGGCCGTCGCGGCGGGCATTGTCGTGATCGCCGTGGACACGGCGGTCACCACCGAGACCGACGGGTTCATCGGGACCGACAACACCAAGGCGGCGGAGGAGGCCGGCCGCCACCTGTGCGCGCTGATCACGGACAAGGGGAACGCCGACGGGCCGGTGCTCATCGAGTCGTCGGTCGCGGGCGTGCAGGTGTTGCAGGACCGCGACGCCGGCTTCCGTACGGGGCTCGCCCAGATGTGCCCGCACGCGCGCATCGTCGGACCCCGGTACAACAACAACGATATCAACACGGCCGCGAGCCAGGTCAACGACGTGCTCGCGGCCCAGCCCGACCTCGCGGGGATCTTCGCGGCCAACAACACCTCGGGGGTGGGGGCCGCGCGGGCCATCAAGGACAACCGCGCCACCGAGCGGATTCCGGTGGTGTCGTTCGACACGGATCCGCAGCAGGTGACGGCGCTGGCCGACGGGTCGCTCGACGCGCTCGTCGTCCAGAACCCCTACTTCTTCGGGTACCAGGGCGTCATCGAGGCCGGCATGGCGGTGGTCGGTTCCATCCCGCCGCACAACCTGGACCCGGGCGCGGTCGTCGCCACCAGGTCCAACATGGCCGACCCCGAGATCGCGACGCTGCTGAACCCGCCGACGGCCCGGGCCCGGAAATGACCGGGCCCTACGTCCGCCTGACGGACGTCGCCAAGTCGTTCGGCCCCGTACGGGCGCTGTCGGGCGTACACCTGGAGCTCTTTCTCGGGGAGGTGCACTGCCTGGCGGGGGAGAACGGCGCGGGCAAGAGCACGCTCATCAAGATCCTTACCGGCGCGCTGCGGCGCGACGCCGGCGAATACCTCATCGACGGGCGCGACGTGGGCCACCCGAACCCGGCGCAGGCGCGGGCGGCCGGCATCGGCGTCGTGTACCAGGAGCTGAGCCTGCTGCCCGACCTGTCCGTGGCGGAGAACCTGCTGGTGGGACGGCTGCCGGCCCGGTACGGGTTCACCCGGCCCCGGGAGCTGCGCCGGCAGGCCGTCGACATGCTGGCCCGGGTGGACCTCGCCCACCTCGACCCGGACACGCCGGTGTCCGACCTGCCGCTCGCCGTCCAGCAGCTCGTCGAGATCGCCAAGGTGCTCGGCCAGGCACCGCGCGTGCTGATCTTCGACGAGCCGACGACCGCGCTGTCCGAGGCGGAGACGACGGCGCTGCTCGGCCGCATCGGGCAGCTCCGCGACGACGGCCACGCGATCATGTACGTCAGCCACCACCTGGAGGAGATGTTCGCCATCGGCGACCGGGTTACCGTCCTGCGCGACGGCACCTTCGCCACCAGCGCGCCGATGGCCGACTTCGACCACGACAGCCTCATCGCCGCCATGGTGGGCCGCACGATCGAGTCGCTGTACCCGGCGACCAACCGCGCCATCGGGGAGCCGCGGCTGGTGGTGCGCGGCCTCCGGCCGGTCGGCGCGGCCGGTCCGGTCGACCTGACCGTACGGTCCGGGGAGATCCTCGGCGTCGCCGGCCTGCTCGGTTCGGGGCGTACGGAGCTGCTGCGGGCCATCTTCGGCGCCGACGCGGTGCCGGCCGAGCTCGTCGAGATCGACGGGCACCCGGTGACAACGGGCAGCCCCCGCCGCGCCGTCAACGCCGGGCTCGGGCTGCTCACCGAGGACCGCAAGCAGCAAGGGCTCATGCTCGCGCTGCCGATCCGCGAGAACGCGTCGATCGCGTCGCTGCCCCGGCTGGCCCGGGCCGGCTTCGTGGACAAGGGCGCCGAGCGCGACACGGTCGAGCAGCACCTGGGCGGCCTGCGGCTGCGGGCCGGCTCGTGGGAGCAGCCCGTGTCGTCGCTGTCCGGCGGCAACCAGCAGAAGGTCCTGCTGGCCCGATGGCTCGCCACGCACGCCAGGGTGCTCCTCTTCGACGAGCCGACAAAGGGAGTCGACGTCGGCGCGAAGAGCGAGATCTACACCGTCATCGGTGACCTGGCCGCGCAAGGGCTCGCCGTCATCGTCGTGTCGTCGTACCTGCCGGAGGTGCTCGGCCTCGCCGACCGCGTCCTGGTGATGCGGGAGGGGACGGTCGCGGGCGTGCTCGACGCGGCCGGAGCCACGGAGGAGGACGTGCTGCACCTCGCGAGCACCGGCACGCCCCGACCGGGAGGCGGCCATGGCTGAGTCCGCCCTGCCCCGCAAGCGCGTGATCGGGTTCGGCGACCTGTTCGGCCGCGACGCGGGCGGCATCGTCATCCTTATCGTGCTGTTCGGCGCGCTGACGCTGGCCTCCGACCAGTTCCTGACCGCCGACAACATGGCCAACCTGGCCCGGCAGGTGGCCATCTTCGGCATCATCGCCGTGGGTGAGCTGCTCGTCATCCTGACCGCCGGCATCGACCTGTCCGTCGGCTCGGTGCTCGCCCTGGCTGGCTGCGTCACGGCCGAACTACTGACCCACGGCGTACCCGTTCCCGTGGCGATCCTGGTCGGGCTCGCCGCCGCCGTGCTGGCCGGGCTTGTCAACGGCTCGCTCGTCGCCTACGGCGCGTTGCCGCCGTTCATCGTGACGCTCGGCATGCTGGGCATCGCGCGGGGCGTCGTGCTGGTCTTCACCGACGCCAACACGATCCAGCCGCTGCCGGACGCGTTCGGCGACATCGCCAATGGCACCACCCTCGGCGTGCCGAACCTGTTGTGGCTGTTCGTCGCCGTCGTCGTGGTCACGGCCGTGGTCCTGCGGCGTACGGTTTTCGGCCGCTACATCTACGCGATCGGCTCGAACCCCGAGTCGGCGCGGCTGGCCGGGGTGCCGGTCAAGCGCGTACTCGTGGCGGTGTACGCCATCTCGGGGTTTCTCGCGGGCGTCGGCGGCGTGCTGTTCACCTCGCGGCTCAACGCCGGCATTCCCACCGCGGGCACCGGGTACGAGCTGAACGCGATCGCCGCGTGCGTGATCGGCGGCGCGAGCCTGTTCGGGGCGAAGGGCGGCGCGTTCGGCGCGGCCGCCGGCGCGCTGATCGTGGCGACGCTCAACAACGGCGGCAACCTGCTCGCCATCAACGCGTTCTACCTGCAGATCATCATCGGCCTGCTGATCCTGGTGGCGGTCTTCTTCGACCAGTGGCAGGGCCGCCTGCGCTCCCGACGCGGCGTCACATGATCGTCGTGTGCGGCGAGGCGCTGATCGACCTCGTACCGGCGGCCGGCAACGGTCTGTTCCTCGCCCGGCCCGGCGGCGGGCCGACCAACGTGGCCGTGGGGCTGGGCCGGCTCGGCGTGGCCGTGCGCCTGCTGGCCCGCCTGTCGACCGACGGCTTCGGCCAACTGCTGCGCGCGCACCTGGTGGGCTCGCACGTCGACCTCACCGACGCGGTCGAGGCGGGGGAGCCGACCACATTGGCGGTCGTGACGCTCGACGCGTCCGGTGACGCGGTCTACACGTTCTACGTCGACGGCTGCGCCGACGGCGCCTGGCGTGCGGGCGACCTGCCGGACGCGCTGCCGGCAGCGGCGGCGTTGCACGTCAGCGGCTCACTGGCGCTCGCGGTCCCGGCCATGGGGGACGCGGTCGACGCCCTGCTGCGCCGCGAGCGGCCGCAGCGGGTGATCACCTTCGACCCCAATCCCCGGCCGACGCTCATCCGGGACGAGCACGCGGCGCGGGACCGCCTCGATCACTGGCTCGCCAGTGCGGACCTGGTGAAGGCCAGCGAGGACGACCTCGCGTGGATGGCCCCCGGCACGACGGCCGCCGGGATCGCGCGCCACTGGCGCGAGGGCGGCGCCGGACTGGTCGTCGTGACCCAGGGCCCGCACGGGGCGTACGCGCTGGGCGCGGACGGCCCCGTCCAGCTGCCCGCCCACCCCGTGCCGGTGGTGGACACCGTCGGAGCCGGCGACGCGTTCATGGCCGGCCTGCTCACCGCCCTGCACCAGGCCGGCCACCTGACCCGGGAACGGCTGTGCGCCCTCGACGCCGCCGATCTGCGGCAATGCGTCCGGTACGCGCTGCGGGCGGCGGCACTCACCTGCGCCCGTGCCGGCGCCGACCCGCCCTGGATCAGCGAGTTGGGGCCCGTGCGCCAGCCGACGTGATCGTCGCCTATGGTGCCTCAGGTGAGCTTTGACCTGGGCGTGTGGTTCGAGCCGGCGCCGATCTCGGCCGGGCAGGCCGGCTACACGTACGAGCTGCTGTGTCGTGCCGACACGTCGACCGTAGCGGCCAACGACGCGGTGCCCCGCTTCTACGAGGACGTGGTCGCGAGGTTTCCGTGCGGGTCCCATGCCGGGGTCTGGGCGGTGGATCCCGTTCGGACGGGCTCGCACGTGATCCTGTCGATCGACTGGTCCCGCCTCGAGGAGGTCGCCGAGTTCGTCTTCCGGCGGGCCGGCGAGCTGGGCCTCGTCTGCTACGACCCGCAGGCCGGCGAGGTGGAGCTGCCGTCCCGCACCGACTGGACGGCGTGACAGGAGAGGTCAGGGTTTGCGGGCGACGCCGGCGAAGATGGCCACCTGGTTGTCGGGGATCGTCGCCGGGTCGGTGTCCGGGCGCCAGTGGTGGGCCTGCTGCACGCCCGGCTCCACCAGCTCCAGGCCCTTGAAGAAGCGTTCGACGCCGGCGCGTGAGCGCATATGCATCGTCACGCCGTTGCGGCGGAACGTCTCCTGGACCCGCTCCCAGATCGGCGGGTCGACGTCGGTCGTCAGGTGCGACAGCGCCAGGTAGCTGCCCGACGGCAGCGCGTCGACGAGGCGCTCCACCAGCCCGTACGGGTCGTCGGCGGCGTTGATGAAGTGCAGGACGGCGATGAGCAGCAGCCCCACCGGCTCGTCGAAGTCGATGACGTCGCGGACCTGCTCCGACTCGAGGATCTTCGTTACATCGCGCAGGTCGGCGTTGACGTACTCCGTGCGGCCCTCAGGGGTGCCGGTGAGCAGCGCCCGCGCGTGGACGAGGACGATCGGGTCGTTGTCGACGTAGACGATCCGGCTCTCCGGGGCGACCTCCTGCGCGGTCTGGTGCGCGTTCGGTGCGGTCGGGATGCCCGTGCCGATGTCCAGGAACTGCCGCACGCCCGCCTCCGCCGCGAGGAAGCGCACCGCGCGGGTCATCCATGCCCGGTTCTGCCGGGGCGTCACCGTGCTGGTCGGGTTCGCGCGGATGCCGGCCTCGGCGGCCTCCCGGTCGGCGGCGAAGTTCGTCTTGCCGCCCAGCAGGTAGTCGTAGACGCGGGCCGGGTGCGGTCGGTCGGTGTGCAGGTCGATCGCGGGGCGGACCTCGTCCGACTCCATACGCATCCAGTCCTCATCGGGCATGCCAGCATCCTAATCGGACGGTGCGCGCCGGTCGCGCCGAACGGAGATTGCGTTTTACTGAGTCCGCGAGCGCAGCAGGTCCTGGGCCGCGCCGCTGCGCACCATGCGGTGCCAGGGCAGCCGGACGCCGGCCAGCGCGGTGACCACGGACTGCACCACGACCAGGTACATGAGCTGGCGATAGACGAACTGCTGGAACGGCAGCACCCACAGCACGCGCAGCGGCTCGCGGTCCAGTCGCAGGGCGTACGCGGCCGTCAGCGCGCCGAGCGCGGTGAACCCGAGCCACGGGATCGCCATCTGCGCGAACGGCAGGAAGATCAGGCCGTACACGGCGTAGACGTCGACGGCGGGCGCGGCGAGCGGCAGCAGGACCTGGAACACCAGCAGGTACGCCAGCCCGCGCCGGCCGAGGCGCCCGGCCGGGCCGGACCGGGTGAGCGTGCCGCGGTGCTTCCACATCGCCTGCATGGTGCCGTAGCACCAGCGGTAGCGCTGGCGCCACAGCTGACGCAGGCTCGCCGGGGCCTCGGTCCACGCGATCGCGGACTCCTCGTACACCACCCGCCAGCCGGCCCGGATCACCGACATCGTCAGGTCGGTGTCCTCGGCCAGGGTCGCCGACGACACGCCGCCCACCTCCAGCAGCGCCACGCGGCGGAACGCCCCGATCGCGCCCGGCACGGTCGGCATGCACCGGCCGATGTCGAACATGCGGCGGTCCAGGTTGAAGCCCATCACGTACTCGAGGTGCTGCCACCGGCCGAGCAGGCCGGTGCGGTTGGCCACCTTGGCGTTGCCGCTGACGGCGCCGACGTCCGGGTCGCGGAACGCCTGGACCAGCCTGCCGACCGCGTCCGGTTCGAAGATCGTGTCGCCGTCGACCATGATGACCAGGTCCGTGTGCGTGTGCGCGAGGCCGTTGTTGAGCGCCGCCGGTTTGCCGGCGTTGTCCTGCCGGATCACGCGTACGGTCGGCAGCCGCAGGCCGCGCACGATGTGGAAGGTGTCGTCGGTCGACCCGTCGTCGACGACCACGACGTGCACGTCGGGATAGTCGCTGGCGACGAGCGAGCGGACGGTCGCCGCGATGTTGGCCGCCTCGTTGTACGCCGGGACGATGACGGTGACCGGCCCGAGGTACGCCAGCCGCCGCCGCTCGCGGCGGACCCGCCGGCGGTGCGCCCGCGCCGTGCCGAGCTGGACCACGAGCCGTAGCAGGCCCAACACCAGGGCCGCGCCCAGCACGAACACCATCGCCCGGTTCAGCCACGTGCTGAGCGTCTGGGCCGCGCGCAGCGTGTCGCCGCGCAGCCGGGCGCCGGGGTCGGCGGTCGGTGCCGGCGGGAGGGCGAGCGCCTCGGACACGGTGGTGAGCCGGTAGCCGCGGTCGTTGAGGATCTCCAGCAGCAGGCCCAACGCCGTCACGGTCTGTGACCGGTCGCCCCCGGAGTCGTGCAGCATGACCACGGCACCACGGCCGGCCGGCGGCGTGGCGTTGGCCACGATCGCGTCCACGCCCGGCCGGCGCCAGTCCTCGGTGTCGCGGTCGGCGAGGACGACGAGCAGGCCGTTGCCCGCCAGGTCGCGCAGGGCGGCGAAGTCGTCCGCGGTCATGGCGCCCGGCTGCGAGGAGAACGGCGGCCGCACCAGGACCGACCGGCGTCCGGTGGCGCTGGCCAGGGCGTTCTGCGTGAGGGCGAGCTC
This sequence comes from Luedemannella flava, assembly GCF_039528515.1. Classification (NCBI taxonomy): domain Bacteria; kingdom Bacillati; phylum Actinomycetota; class Actinomycetes; order Micromonosporales; family Micromonosporaceae; genus Luedemannella; species Luedemannella flava. The sequence continues at coordinate 2,477 of NZ_BAAALT010000205.1, read as the reverse complement.
CGCCTGGCGCCGCCACGCCGGCACGGCCGCCAGTTCGGCGTGGGTGAACGTGTGGATGCCGATCTCGTGGCCCTCGGCCAGGATGCGGCGGGTCAGTTCGGGGTACTCGTTGACCTTCGAGCCGACCACGAAGAAGGTCGCGTGGGCGTGCGCGCGGGCCAGCAGGTCGAGCACCTGCGGAGTCCACCGGGGGTCGGGTCCGTCGTCGAAGGTCAGCGCGACCGTGTCGGCCGGCATGGCGCGGGTGGCGACCCCGCCCGTCGCGTCGATCCGCAACACCGGCCCGCCATCGAGAACGGCCGCCGGCGCGGGGGCGCCCGCGCTCGACCGGGGCGCGCTGCCCTCGCCGCCCACGTCGTTGACGACGCCGCCGAGCGCGAGCTCCATCAGCAGGGCGAGCATGCCGAGCACGAGCAGAACCCAGTGCGCCCGCGGCACCCGGGCCCGGCCGCGCTGGTCGCGGTGCCGGCTGGCATACCCCGTCATGGCCGCTACCGCTTCGTCGGCTTGCCGCGGTTGGTCGGCGCGCGGCCCGGCCTGCTGGTCGTGCCGACGGTCGCGCCGGCGGTCCGCGCAGTTGTCCGGGTCGCGGTCCGGGGCGTCGCGGCGCTCGGGGTGGGCGTCGGGCTGGCGGACGGTGGCCGCGGCGCCGGTGTGGTGGCCTTCGGCTTGTCGCGCGCGGCCGCCGGCAGGTCGGGCGCCTGGCCGGAGGGCGCCCCGGACAGGGCGAAGACCAGCATGCCCATGATCGCCGCGAGGAACACCGCGACGCCGACGCTGACCAATCGGGCGAGCCGGAGCCGGCGGCCGGTGCGGTCGACGAACACCGGGCGGGCGCGTCGGGCCACCCGACGTGTGTCGCCCGGCCCACGTTGGGTGGGTACGACACCCGGTCGGGCCGGTCTGGGCGGCGTCACCGGTGCCCGGGTCGTGCCGCGTGTCCATTCTCTGCTCATGTCATCTGCATCAGCGTCGGCGGCGCCGCGGGTGTCACTCGCGGCGACCGCACCGCCCGATGGGCAGGGTGGATGCCCACCGGGCGGTGCGGGCGGCGACGCGGTCGGCCAGCGTCCGCGTCGCCGCGCGGTTGGCCCGTGACCGCGTCGCCGGCGGGTCAGGCCTCCGTACCGCCGGCGCGCCGCCGGCGCAGGAACAGCAGGGCGGCACCCGCCGCGACCAGGCCGACACCGACGGCCACGAGACCGCCGACGGCGCTGCCGGTGACGGGCAGGCCGCCGTCGGAGCCGGGCGCCGACGTGGCGGGCGCCACCCCGGTCGTCACGGCCGCGCTGGTCTGCGCCACCCCGGTGGTCGTGACCGGGGCGCTGGTGGTCGAGCCCGAGGTCGGCACCGTGCCCGTGGTGGGCACGGCCGTGGTGGTCGGCGGCTTCGTGGTGGTCGGCGCCGTGGTGGCGACGCCGGCCGGGCACGTGTGCGTGAGGACGAAGAAGGGCTCCGCCTTCGTGACCACGGCGGTCGCGCCGGTGAGCTTCCAGCCGGCCGGGGTCGTCGTGTAGCCCTTGCTGGTGCCGTTGAACACGATCTGCCCGTCCGGCGGGATGGACCTCGTGGCCGTGCCGCTGCCCGTGTCGAACGTCGCGGTGATCGACACGAACGTGGACTTCTCGGCCTCCGGGCCGTCGCTCGGCAGGTTGAAGACCCACACGTCCTGACCGGCGTAGGGGCCGCCGCCGAAGTTCGGGTCGCACGACTTGTTCTTGTACGTGGCCGCGGACGTGCCGCCGTCCGCGATGTTGCCGGAATTGATGGAGATGGTCGTGGGGTCGGCCCACGCGGGGGAAGCGATCCCGAACACGAGCACGCCGGCGGTGCCGACGGCGGCCGTGATGCGGGAGCGCCAGGCGCTCGCCATGTGGTTGCTCCGAGGGGTGACGGGGACGGGGTGCGGGGGCCGTTCCTGATCTAGGAGCGGCCCTCAACCCCAACAGCGCCGTCGCGCCTCGTTACGTCACTCCCGTCCCACAGGTGTCCGCGGGGGCGGGCCCGCCGAGGGGTGACCCTTCGACTTGGTGGGGGTCGGCTTCGGCTTCGCGGAGGGTGGCGTGGCGGGTGTGGCGGTCGCGTTCCGGGTCAGCCGGGCACAGAATCCGGGCACTTTGTCCGCGCCGTCGGCGGCGGCGACGAGGCTGGCGAAGGCGGGACTCTCGAGGGCCTGGTCGCGCTTGTCCGAGGGGCTCGCCGCGAACGCCTGGCACAGCCCGACCAGCGCCGTAGCGGGCGACGTGGCGGTGGGTGGCGCGCTCGGGCCGGCCGTGGGTGGGGTGCCGGGCGACCGGACACCGGCCGCGGCCGCGGCGGTCGTGTGACCGGTCCGCGCCGGACCGCGGTCGTCGTCGGTGTCCAGCGGGAGGACCGCGCTGGTGGTCGCGATCGCGGCGACCCCGCCGACGGTCAGCGCCGCGATGGCGGCCGCCTTCACGGTGAGCAGCTGCGCGACGACCCGCCGGCGGGGCCGG
>NZ_BAAALT010000204.1:0-7834 GCF_039528515.1 Luedemannella flava | reverse complement strand
GGCGCGAGGCGCTGCGTGCCGCCACCGCGGCCACCGCCGCGGACGCCGCCGGGCGCGCCGCCATCGCCGCCTGACGTACCGAAGAAGATCGTGATAGTGGTCGACGACTTCCAGCACGCCTGGGTGGCCGCGCTCGAGGCACTCGAACTCGACGTCGCGGCCGCCGAGGCGCTGCTGCGCGCCGACCACGTCGACCCCACCCCGGTGCTGGCCCCGCCGTCCCCGGTGACCGGCGCCATGTCACCACCCCCACCGGCGGCCGCCGGCTGGCAGCCGCCCGCCGGCCTCGGCCCGCTGCCGCCGCAGTTGCGCGAGCGCGCCCAGGCCGTGCTGCGCCGCCAGACGCTGGTGGCCGAGCAGCTGGTCCGCCACATCGCCACAAATCGCCAGCAGGCGGCGTTCGCCGCCCGGCTGGAGACCGGCCGGTCCGCCCACCGGCCGGCGTACGTCGACCGCGCCCTCTGAGCGGCCCGGTCCGGTGACCCCCGTCTCACTGACGGGTGGGTCAAGAAAAGCTCAAGCAGCAGCCACCACCGCCGAACAGTCATCCGGACGGGGTTCTCCCGCCCGCGTGCGAATGGAGGCAGTGGTGTTCGACGATGTCTCGTCAGTGACCTTGAAGGTCGCGCTCGATGGCTTGTCGCAGCGGCAGAAGCTCATCGCCGACAACATTGCGAACATCGAGACGCCGGGGTACCTCGCCAAGAAGGTCAAGTTCGAGGACGCCCTGCGATCGGCCGCGGAGAGCGGCGACCCGGGCAGCGTGACGCCGACCGTGGCCCGCTCGCTTGAGCCGACCCGGGAAAACGGGAACAACGTCAACCTCGATGAGGAGACGCTCTCGAACGTCGATACCAACCTGCGCTACCAGCTCGCGGTCAACGCGATGGACGGCAAGTACAAGCTGATGCGCGAAGTTATCAAGGGGCAGTAATGACCTTGTTCAACGCGATCGGCATCGCGGGCAGCGGCGTGACGGTGTACCGCAAGTGGCTCGATGCCGTGTCCGACAACCTCGCCAACATCAACAACGTCACCTCGACGGACGGCGAGGCGTTCCGCGCCAAGTACGTCATCGCGCAGGAGGCCGCCGACGGCAACGGCGCGCAGGTCGGCGGAATCGTCGAGGGCAGCGCTGAGGGTCGGCTCGTCTACGAGCCCACCCACCCCCTGGCCGACGCCGAGGGGTACGTCCGCTACCCGGACATCGACCTGACCAGCCAGATGGGTCAGCTGATCATGGCGCAGCGCGCGTACCAGGCAAACCTCACCGTCGTCGACCGCGCCCGCGAGTCGTACCTGGCCGCCCTGCAGCTCGGGAGGAGCTAAATGACCGCCCCTATCGCCCCCATCTCGGCGGCCATGCCGGTCGCGGCCATCGCGCCGGTCTCGACCGCCGACCTGACCGGGGCAGCGCCTGTCGCGGGCTCCGGCGGGGACTTCGCCACCAAGCTCGCTGAGGGCCTGCAGAGCCTGCAGGACCTGCAGACCAGGTCGAGCGACCTGGCCGTGAAGGCGGCCACCGGCGACCTGACCGATGTGCACGACTACACGATCGCGGCTGCGGAGGCATCCATCGCCACCCAGCTCACCGTCGCTGTCCGTAACAAGGCCGTCGAGGCCTTCAACGAGATCATGAGGATGCAGGCCTGATGCTCGACCGGCTACCGAAGTCGCTGCGGCGCCTCCTGGCGACGTTCGGCTCGTTCAGCCCGGGTCAGAAGGCCGTCACCATCGCGGGCGTCATCGCCCTGGTGGTGGGCGGGTTCTTCTTCGCGACCTGGGCGTCGAAGCCCGCATACGCGCCGTTGTTCTCCAACCTCTCGAGCGCCGACGCCGGCGCCGTCGTGGAGGAACTGTCCGCCGAGGGCATCGCCTACGAACTGGCCGATGGCGGCCAGACCGTCATGGTGCCCAAGGAGTCCGTGTACGAGTTGCGGGTCAAGCTCAGCGGCAAAGGCCTGCCCGCCGAGGCCGACAGCGGATACTCGTTGCTGGACAAGCAGGGCATCACCACGTCGGAGTTCATGCAGCACGTGAGCTACCAGCGGGCCCTCGAGGGCGAGCTGGCCAAGACCATCGGCGCGATCGACGGCATCAAGTCGGCGAACGTGCACCTGGTCATCCCGCAGAAGGACGTCTTCTCCGACGACGAGAAGAAGCCCACCGCGTCGGTGCTGGTCACCGAGCAGACCGGCCAGAGCCTCGACCAGGGTCAGGTGCAGGCGATCGTCCACCTCGTGTCCGCCAGCATCGAGGGCCTCGACGCCGACCAGGTCACGGTGGCCAACTCCAACGGCACCGTGCTGTCGACCGGCGGTGGCGAGACCCCCGCGGCGGCCGGCGACCTGCGGTCCCAGCAGACCACGGAGTACGAGAAGCGGCTCAACAGCGCGCTGCAGGCGATGCTCACCAGCGTGGTGGGCCAGGGCCACTCCGTCGTGACGACCACCGCAGACCTGGACTTCGACCAGACCGAGACGAAGACCCAGCGGTACACGGCCGACAAGGACACTCCGCCGCTGTCGCAGCACCGCAAGACCGAGGCGTACAACGGCACCGGCGGCGCCGCCGGCGGCGTGCTGGGTCCGGACAACATCCAGGTGCCGAACAACGCCGCCAACGGTGACGGCACCTACACCTCGACCGATGAGACCACCAACAACGCCGTCGGCGTGGTCACCGAGACCCGAAAGTCCGCGCCGGGCAATGTGCGCAAGCTCAGCGTCTCGGTCCTGCTGGACTCCACCACGGCGACGGCGGTCAACACCGGCGAGGTCGAGAAGCTGGTCTCCTCGGCCGTCGGCCTGGACCTGGGGCGCGGCGACTCCATCGCCGTGACGAGCATGCCGTTCGACGACTCCGCCGCCGAGCAGAGCGCCGCCGAGCAGGCTGCGGCCGCCCGGGCGGAGCAGGCCAAGCAGCTGGATGAGTACGTCCGGGCGGGCGTCCTGGGCGTGATCCTGCTGGTGCTGCTCTTCCTGGCCTGGCGGTACAAGCGCCGCGCCAACAAGCGTGCCGGCCTGAGCAAGGCCGAGCGGGCGCAGATCGAGCAGATGCAGGCGGAGCTGGCCAAGGCGAAGGCCCGCGTGGAAGCGGCCGAGCGGCTGGCGGACGCCAAGGAGGCGGCCAACAACCCGACTGTGCCGGTGGTCGTTCCGTTGGAGTTCGACGTCGACGAGCTGCGCGCGCGCCAGCGTGACCTCACCGTCCTCGCCGAACGCAAGCCCGCCGAGGTCGCGCAGCTGCTGCGCGGCTGGCTCGCGGAGCGTCGCCCATGAGCGCGACCGCAGCTCAAGAAGGAGTCGCCCCGGTGACCACCCCCCCGGTTCCGCAGATGACCGGCCTGCGCAAGGCCGCCATCCTCATGGTGCAGATGGGCAAGGAGCACTCCGCGCGCATCATCAGCCGGCTCCGCGAGGCTGAGGTCGAGGAACTCACCTCGGAGATCGCGCGGATGAGCTCGATCGCGCCGGAGCAGGCCCGCGCCGTGCTGGACGAGTTCCACTCGCTCGCCATGAGCAGGCACCTCACCACGCACGGCGGTCTGGAGTTCGCCCGCGAACTCCTGGAGGCGTCGCTGGGCCCGGAGCGGGCGGCCGAGATCCTCAGCCGTCTGGCGGTCCCCATGCCGGACATGCCCTTCGGCTTCCTGGCCCACGCCGACCCCCGGCAGGTGCTGTCGTTCGTGCAGCACGAGCACCCGCAGCTGATCGCGCTCGTGCTCGCCCACGTGCCGGCCATGCTCGCCTCGCAGATCCTGTCGGGCCTGGAGGCCGAGCTGCAGGCGGACGTCGCGCACCGCATCGCGGTGATGGACCGCACCTCGCCGGAGATCATCCGGCAGGTCGAGTCCGCGCTGGAGCGCAAGCTCTCCTCCGTGCTGCAGCCGACGGAGCTGTCCACGGTCGGTGGCCTCGAGCCACTCGTCGAGATCATCAACCGGACCGACCGGATCACCGAGCGGCTCATCCTCGACGGTCTCGAGGGTCGCGATCCGGAGCTCGCCGAGGAGATCCGGCGTCGGATGTTCATGTTCGACGACGTCATCCACCTCGACGACCGCGCCGTGCAGCTCGTCATGCGTCAGGTCGACAAGACCGACCTCGCCACGGCCCTCAAGGGCGTCAACGCCGAGGTCCGCGAGAAGGTGCTGCGCAACCTGTCCGAGCGGGCCGGCGAGGACCTCAAGGACGAGATCGACATGCTCGGGCCGGTGCGTCTGCGCCAGGTCGAGGAGGCGCAGGCCAAGATCGTCCAGGTCATCCGTGCGCTCGAGGATTCGGGCCAGGTAGAGATCCACCGGGTGGATGAAGATGAGTACGTCGCCTGACCTGCCCCGCGCCGGCTCGGCCGTGCGCGGTGAGACGGCGGACGCGGCGAGCGCCGCGCAGTTCGACGTCGACCTGCGCGGCGGCAACCGGGCCATCGGCGAGCTCGCCGAGGCGGCCCGCGCCGCCGCGCAGACCGCCGGCTACGCCGACGGCTGGGCGCAGGGGCAGCGGGCGGCCCGGCTGGCCGCCCAGGCGGCCCTCGCGCAGTCGCAGGCCGTGGCTGAGGCCGCCCAGCAGGCGCAGCTCGCCGCGCTCGACCAGGCGGTCGGTGCGGTGGCCCGCGCCGCGACCGCATTGGAGGCCCGGGTCACCCCCATGGCCGAGGACCTGGAGGACATGATCATGGGCTTCGCCGTTGACCTGGCCGAGGCGCTGCTCGCCCGCGAGCTGTCCGATGTCGGCGTACGCGCCGCCGAGGCGGCCCGCCGGGCAATGGCGCTCGCGCCCGCGAGCTTCCCGGTGACGCTGCGTCTGCACCCCGAGGACCTTCGTACGCTCGGCGGCGACCGGCCGGCCGAGTACCAGTTCGAGGGGCGGCAGGTCCGCCTCATCGCGGACCCGACGCTGGAGCCGGGTGACGCGATCGCCGAGTGCGGCGCCACGACCATCGATGCGAGCCTCGCCGAGGCGCGTAACCGGGTGCGGGCCCTCCTCGACCCGAACGTCGGGCAGGTGGGCCGGTGACGCCGCTGCTGCGCGAGCGCGTCGGCGACATGACGCGGGCGGCGGCGCCGCGCAGCTTCGGCCGCGTGACCACCGTGGTCGGGCTCCGCGTGACCGTCGAGGGCGTCGACGCGCGCCTGGGCGACCTGGTGCGTATCGGCAGCGACCGTGACGCGATCTTCGCCGAGGTCGTCGCCATCGACGGCGAGCGCCTCAACTGCCTGCCGCTGGGCCCGCTGCACGGCATCGGGGCGGGCAGCCCCGTGCTGGCCACCGGCGGACCGCTCATGGTCCCGGTCGGCGGGGCACTGCGCGGCCGGGTGCTCGACGGCCTCGCCCGCCCGATGGACGGCGGCGAGCCGTTGCGCGGCTGCGACTGGGTGGCGCTCGACGCGGCCCCGCCGCCCGCGCTGGACCGCCAGCGCGTCCTCGCGCCGATGACCCTGGGCGTGCGCGCGCTGGACACGCTCGTGCCGTGCGGTCGCGGGCAGCGGATGGGCATCTTCGCCGGCTCGGGCGTCGGCAAGTCCAGCCTCATGTCGATGATCACCCGCGGTACCACCGCCGAGATCACCGTGGTGGCGCTCATCGGCGAGCGCGGCCGCGAGGTGCGGGAGTTCATCGAGAACGACCTCGGGCCCGAGGGCCTGGCGAACGCGATCGTCGTGGTCGCCACGTCCGACCAGCCGCCACTCGTGCGCCTGCGCGCGGGTTTCGTGGCCACCCGCATCGCCGAGTGGTACCGCGACCAGGGCAGCGACGTCCTGCTGCTGATGGACAGCCTCACCCGTACGGCCATGGCGCAGCGCGAGGTCGGGCTGTCCGTGGGCGAGCCGCCGGCGACCCGTGGGTATCCGCCGTCCGTGTTCGGCACCCTCGCCAGCCTGCTGGAGCGCGCCGGTCCCGGCGCGGTCGGCAGCATCACCGGCCTGTACACCGTGCTCGTCGAGGGTGACGACCACAACGAGCCGATCGCCGACGCCGCCCGGTCCATCCTCGACGGGCACATCGTGCTGGACCGGCGGCTCGCGACGGCCGGGCACTTCCCGACCATCGAGCCGTTGGACTCCATCTCCCGCGTGGCCAACGCGGTCACGACGCCGGAGCAGCGGGCGCAGGCGACGGCGCTGCGCCGCCTGCTCGCCGCGCACCGCGAGGTCCGCGAGCTCGTGGAGATCGGCGCGTACGTGCCCGGCACCAACGCCGAGGCCGACATCGCCCGCGCCAAGTGGCCGGAGATCCAGTCGTTCCTGCGTCAGGACCTGGCGGAGACCACCTCCGCCGAGGCGGCCTGGGCGCATCTGCAGAGCCTGCTCGACGCTTCGGAGGTAAGCCTGTGACGCAGAAGTTCCGCCTGTCATCGGTGCTGCGTGCCCGCCGCGCCGCGGAGGACGTCGCCAAGGGCGCGGTGCTGCAGGCGCGGGCCGCCGTGCACGAGGCCGACGAGGAGATCGCCCGGCGCGAGCAGGCGCTCGACGAGTCGTCGGCGCCCGAGGGTGGCAACGCCTGGGCCGTGGCGGCGTCGCTGGCCGCCCGGCAGTCGCTGGCCGCCAGCCTGGCCGCCGCCCGTCAGGTGCGGCAGAGCTCCGAGGAGCTGGCCGCCCGGCGTACCGACGAACTGGCCGACGCCGCCAAGGCGCGCTGGACGGTCGAGAAGCTCGCCGAGCGGCACGAGGCCATGGTCCGCGAGCAGGAGCTCAACGCCGAACAGCGCGTGGTCGACGAGCTGTCCATGACCGCCCACCAGCGCCGCGGCGCGACGGGGGTGACGGCGTGACCGGACTTGTTGATGTGATCAGCCGGATTCAGCAGATCCAGACGCAGCTCGGCATGACGCCCGTCGCGTCGAAGGCCACGACGGGGACGAACGCGGCCAACTTCGCCCAGGCGCTCACCGCCGCCACGGACGCCAACGCCAGCACCACGGGTAACGGGACGTCCGGCACGGACGTGGTGAACGCGGCGAAGAAGTACCTCGGCGTGCCGTACGTGTTCGGCGGGACCGACCCGGCGACCGGGCTGGACTGCTCGGGCCTGGTGCAGCGGGCCTACCGCGACCTGGGCATCGAGCTGCCGCGCATCGCCGCCGACCAGGCGCGCGAGGGCACCCGGGTGGCCGACCTGAACCACGCCAAGCCGGGCGACCTGCTCGCCTTCAACAGCCCGGTGGACCACATCGCCATCTACGTCGGCGACGGCAAGATGATCGCCGCGCCGCAGCCCGGAGAGAACGTGAAGATCCAGGACGTCTACCAGACGCCGTCGGCCATCCGCCGGATCATTCCCGAGCCGACCACCGCGAACCCCGCCACCTCGGTACGCCCGGCGAGCCTCAGCGGCGCGGGCGACCTCGCCGGCGTGCCCTACGCGAACCTTTTCACCAAGGCCGGTGAAAAGTACGGCGTCTCGCCCAAGCTGCTCGCGGCCGTGGCGAAGGTCGAGTCCGGGTACAACCCCAACGCGGTGAGTCCCGCCGGCGCGCGGGGCCTCATGCAGCTGATGCCCGCCACGGCGGCCGGCCTCGGGGTGAACGCGTTGAACCCGACCGAGGCTGTCGACGGCGCGGCCCGCATGCTGTCGAGCCTGCTCAAGGAGTTCGGCTCGCAGCCGCTCGCGCTGGCGGCCTACAACGCCGGCGGCGGCGCGGTGCGCAAGTACGGCGGCATCCCGCCGTACGCGGAGACCCAGGCCTACGTCCCCAAGGTGCAGGCGGCCCTGGCCGCGCTCGGATAGGTGATCGCATGACTTCCTCGACTGTGACCCCGTCGGCCGTGCGGCCGGACGTGGCCGGCCCCGGCGCCGCCGGATCCCGCGCCGCCGGCCGCGGGTCGGTCGCC
>NZ_BAAALT010000203.1:0-2264 GCF_039528515.1 Luedemannella flava | reverse complement strand
CGTCGGCCGGCGTGTCCGACCCGGCCAGGTGCGCGTCGCCGCCGTGGACCGGCGCGGCCGCGAGGATCGCTGTGCGGTGCAGGCAGCGGGGCGAGAGCAGGCAGGTGCAGGTCGCGTCGCCGGCCACCCGGACGACCGCCGCGAGCGTCACGGTCGTCTGCTCGTCGACGGTCACGACCACGCCGCCGTCGGCGCCGGCCGCGACGGGCCACCCGGCCGCCACCGCGACCGTCTCGTCGAGCTTCTTACGCAGCCGGCCCGGCAACGCGTCAACCGCGTCGGCAAGAACATCCGGTGCCACGCTAGGAAGGCTCATCGGTTCACCTGCTCCCCCACCCAGCGGGCCAGTTCGAGCGGGCTCAGCGCGGCGACGGGCATGCCGGCCGCGACGAGCTGGGACGCGACGCCCGTGCTGTAGCGCGCCGCGCCCCGGTCGTCGAGGCTCGCGCAGCCGAGCAGCGCGCAACCGGACGTGGCGAGCGTGCGGACCTCGGCCACGAGATCGCCGATCGGGTACCCCTCCTCGAAGTCGCTGATCACCACGACCATCGTGCGGCTCGGCACGGTCACCAGGTCGCGGGCGTAGCGCAGCGCCTTCGCGATGTGCGTACCACCGCCGACGCGGACCTCGAGCAGCAGCCGCAGCGGGTCGTCGGCGCGGTCGGTGAGGTCGATGACCCCGTCGGAGAACGTCACGAAGTGCGTCTTGAGCGCCGGCACGCCGGCGAGGATCGACGCGGTCAGCGCCGCCCATACCGTCGACGGTTCCATCGAGCCCGAGACGTCGGTGAGCACGATCAGCCGCCACTCGACGCCGCGCCGGCTGCGGGTGCGGAACACGGGCCGCTCCGGCAGGACCTGCACCTGACCCCGGTCGTCGGGCCGGGCGGTGTGCAGGTTGGCGCGGATCGTGCCCGGCAGGTCCAGCACGCCGGTGGGCCGGCGGGTGCGCCGCGGGCTGGCCAGGCCGGTCAGGGCCGGGCGCAGCTGCTTGGCGAGCTGGGCGGTCAGCGCGGCGACGAGCCGGGCCACCAACGGCCGCAGCCGGCCGAGGCTCTTCTCGGACGCGCCGCCGGCCAGCGACAGCACGGCGTGCAGCAGGTCGACGGACGGCCGCACGGCCTCCGGGTCGAGGTGCAGCGCGGCATCGACCCGGCCGGCGGTCGCCGCCCGCGCCAGAACCTCCTCGCGGACCCGGGCGCCGAACAGGGCGTCCAGCTCGTCGGCCCACTCGCGCACGCTGGGGAAGCCGGCGCCCCGGCCGCCGCCCTGCCCGGTGCCGGCGCCCTCGGCGGTGTGCGATCCCTCGCCCCGCCCCGCGCCGTACAGCTCGTCGAGCGCCGTGGCGAGCCGGCGACCCGAGTCGGGCAGCTGATCGGCCTGCCGGCCGAGAACCAGGCGCCACCGCTGCGCCGCGGTCACCTCACCCTTGTCCGGGAGTACGCGTCGCGAGCGCGCGTCGGCGGCGTCCACCGGGCCGGTGGGCTCGGCGGCCAGGTCGAACGCGCTCAGGGCCGCGCGGCCGGCCAGGTCGGCGGCGAGCCAGGCGGCCAGCGTCGCCGGGTCCTCGGGCAGCGGGTCGCGCAGGTCGCTGCCGTGCGGGTCGTCCGCGAGCCGGTCGGTGGCCATGGCCAGCAGCCGGTCGCGGGCGGCCGGGCTGAGCGCGTCGAAGCCGCCGCGCAGGGCGGGCAGCCGGCGCAGGAAGTCCTCGTCGGGCAGCTCCTCGACGCGGTCGAGCAGCGGCACCACGGTCACGTCGCCCGCCTCGAGCAGCGGGCCGGCGACCGTCAGGGCGCCCTGCAACCGGGCCGTCATCTCGTCGGCGGGAGCGTCCACCCAGGAGGCGAGCCTTCGGCCGTACTCCTCGGGGTTGTCGAGCTCGAGCAGGACGCGGACAGCGCACGCGGCGGCCTGCGTCAGCGGGGTGCCGGCCGCCGCGATGCGGGCGAGCGCGTGGTCGAGGCGCAGCAGGCGGCCCGTGGCGCCGGCCCGGTCGCCGAGGGCGAGCAGCGCCCGCGCGTCGGCGATGTCGGTGGCGCCGGCGAGGCCGTCGACCGGGCGCACGGCGGCGGCGTAGAGGTTCTCGGTGAGGTCGTCGAGGCCCTCGGGCGGGGTGAGGCCGGGCACGTGGCCGGCGCGGATGCGTTCGACCAGGTCGATGCCGGCGACGAGTTCCTCCATGGTGCCGCCCTGGCAGACCTCGGCGGCCACGTCGGCCAGCCGGGGGCGCACGGCGCGGGGCAGCGCGGCGGCCGCGGCGGCCG
>NZ_BAAALT010000202.1:0-1682 GCF_039528515.1 Luedemannella flava | reverse complement strand
GCTCCACAGCCGATCGTCTCGATGCTTCGGCACAGACACTTCATTCCTCCTTTGACAGTTACGTGTCAGTCGTTGTTCTCGGCAATCAGTTCCTTGACGAGTCGTCGGTGCTCACGAGCTTTGGCCGCGGCAGTGTTGGCGAGCAGCGCGTCACCGGTCGTCTTCCAGCCGGTGCCTGCGTAGGTGAAGTTGCCGACGATGAGTGTGGTTTCTACGTCGTCGGTGTGGTCCTGAGTGCGGTGGTGGTCACGTCGCCAGTTCGCTCGTGCCTCGCGGAGGGCCTTGAGGGTGGTGGAGTACTGGCGGGATTTGGTAGAGAAGTGGCCGCCGAAGCCGAGCATGTGTGCCCACTTCTGGAGTCGGCGGTAGGAGAGGCGTCCGGAGTTCTTCGCGGCTTCGACTTCGTCCAGGTCGGATCCGGGCCGTCCGAGTCGCCAGCAGGCGTCGACCAGTCGGCCGGCATGGCTGTACTGGTTGGCGTACCGGTTGACGGTTGCCGCCGTGAGCCGCGCGGATGAGTGGCCGGTGGCTTCGGCGCCTTTGGTGGCGTATTTGGCGAGGTATCCGGCGACGNACTGCTCGTACGTCGAGTTGGCTTCCCCAGGCGATGAGCCAGCCGTCGGAATTGTCGGGGTGCGGCAGGGACCGGAAGCGGGTGGTCTCGGCGGCACGGCGTACCGCGTCGGCGAGCATGGTGAAGGTCGCGGCGCAGACGGGGGGTTCGAGGACGGACGGGTCGAGTGGGTTGACGCCGTCGAGGCGCATGAGGGCGTGGAAGTGGGCGACGCCGCGTGCTTGCATTTCGGCGACCTTGCCGTAGGAGAGCTTGACGGTCGCGCCGTGCTTCTTGGCTTCGGTGCGGAGGATGTCTTTGGCGCGTTCCATGGTGCGTCGCCAGAGTTCGCCGGACAGGGCGTTCCAGACGACTTGGTGGTCGTGGTCGTAGCAGTCCAGGCACAGCGGTGTGCCGAGGATCTTTTCGCCGTCGCGGTGGGTCTGGTGGCAGCGCAGGTCCACGCCGTGTGGGCAGTGCTCGGGTTCGCGGCGGGGTCGGCAGGGCCGGTTCCTGATGGTCCAGTTCTGGCCGTCGCGGGTGCGGATGGAGCGGGTGCCGTGGACGGGTCCGAAGGTGGGGGCGGTGAAGGTGACGAACGCGGACGGGTGCTGGGCGACGGTGGCGGGGATGCCTTTGCCGCCTTGCAGGCCTGCTAGGACGAGTTGGTAGGTGTCGCCTCGGTAGGTCTCGGCGCAGGAGGGGCAGACGGCGGCACGGCGGTTCCCGCAGGCTTTGTAGATGACCTGTCCGGGCATGTCGTCGGTGTGGCGGGTGGAGATGATGCGGCCGGTGCGTTCGGACACGACGTGGGACTCGCCGCGTAGCCGGATGGGGGCGACGCAGCCGCCTGCGGAGGTGGTGTGTTCGAGCCAGGCGTCGTAGTCCACGGTTCGTGCGGCGCGTTGGAGGGCGTGTTCGACGGCGTTGGTCGGGGTGTTGCTGTCGCCGGCACCGGGAACAAACTTCCGGCCCGACTTCGGCTCGTGTACAGCCAGGATCTCGACACCCCCAAGGAGCCCGTTGAGCACGTCGATAGCCCTGTCGGTGCTGTCGTTGCTGGTGTCCTGCGTCGATGTCATCTCGGGGCCTCCTCTCGAGGTATGGGCGGTGAACCGGAACTCTTGTT
>NZ_BAAALT010000201.1:0-14287 GCF_039528515.1 Luedemannella flava | reverse complement strand
GTCCGCGCCGCGACCGGGCCGACCGGCCCGAGCGCCCGCGCGGCCGCCGCTCGGGTAGCTCCGGCACGACGGCGGGCGGCACCGAGGCTGGCCGCGCGGCCGCCGCGGAGCTCGCCGGCACCCCCACGAGCGAAGGCGCCGAGGCGCCGTCGGCTGAGGTTTCGACCCCCGCCGAGACGACATCAGCGCAGGAGGGCTGATCCATGTTGATGCCCCGTAAGCCCCCGAACGGCTTCCGCAAGCCGCACCACCCGGACCGTCACGGTTCGTCCAAGGGTGGCAACCGGGTGGTCTTCGGTGAGTTCGGCATCCAGGCCCTGGAGCCGGCGTACGTGACCAACCGCCAGATCGAGGCGGCCCGTATCGCCATGACCCGTCACATCAAGCGTGGCGGCAAGGTCTGGATCACGATCTTCCCGGACCGCTCGCTGACCAAGAAGCCCGCTGAGACCCGTATGGGTTCCGGTAAGGGCTCGCCCGAGTGGTGGGTGGCGAACATCAAGCCGGGTCGCGTCCTGTTCGAGATGTCGTTCCCGAACGAGACGGTCGCGCGAGAGGCGATGCGTCGCGCGATCCACAAGCTCCCGATGAAGTGCCGCATCGTCAAGCGCGAAGTGGGTGAGGTCTGATGGCAGCGGGAACCGTGGCCGCTGAGCTGCGTGAGCTCTCCGAGGAGGAGCTGGTCACGAAGCTGCGCGAGGCCAAGGCTGAGCTGTTCAACCTCCGCGTGCAGTCGGCTACCGGGCAGCTGGACAACAACCGGCGTCTGCAGGTTGTCCGTCGCGAGATTGCCCGTATCTACACGATCATGCGTGAGCGTGAGCTTGGGCTCTCGGCCGCGCCGACTGAGGTGACAGCGTCATGAGCGAGAACACCGAGACCACGGTGCGCGGCAGCCGCAAGGTCCGCGAAGGCCTCGTGGTCAGCGACAAGATGGACAAGACCGTGGTGGTCGCCGTCGAGGACCGGGTCAAGCACTCGCTCTACGGCAAGGTCCTGCGGCGTACCAGCAAGCTGAAGGCGCACGACGAGCAGAACGCGTGCGGCATCGGCGACCGGGTGCTGCTGATGGAGACCCGACCGCTGTCGGCCACGAAGCGCTGGCGGGTCGTGGAGATCCTCGAGAAGGCCAAGTAGCGCAGGCCGTCCGGCAATCGCCCGGCCCGTCCGGGCGGAGGTTCCGCCAAGCTCCACCGTCCAACCGGTGCGAGAACTGGCAGACATAGGAGAGAGACGTGATTCAGCAGGAGTCGCGACTGCGGGTCGCCGACAACACGGGCGCACGGGAGATCCTGTGCATCCGGGTGCTCGGTGGCTCGGGTCGGCGCTACGCCGGCATCGGCGACGTCATCGTGGCGACCGTCAAGGACGCCATCCCGGGCGCCGGTGTCAAGAAGGGCGACGTCGTCAAGGCTGTCGTCGTGCGCACCACCAAGGAGCGGCGGCGTCCCGACGGGTCGTACATCCGCTTCGACGAGAACGCGGCGGTGATCATCAAGGACGGCGGTGACCCCCGGGGCACCCGCATCTTCGGGCCGGTCGGCCGGGAGCTGCGTGACAAGCGGTTCATGAAGATCATCTCCCTCGCACCGGAGGTGTTGTGACCGTGAAGGTCAAGAAGGGCGACACGGTCATCGTCATCGCCGGCAAGGACAGGGGCGCCAAGGGCAAGGTCATCGCGGCCTACCCGCGCCTGGACAAGGTTCTTGTCGAGGGCGTGAACCGGGTCAAGAAGCACACGCGCGTGAGCACCACCCAGCGCGGCGCCAAGACCGGCGGCATCGTCACCCAGGAGGCGCCGATCCACGTCTCCAACGTGATGGTGGTCGACTCGGACGGCCAGCCGACCCGTGTCGGCTACCGGATCGGGGAAGACGGCCAGAAGGTGCGCGTCGCTCGCCGTACCGGTAAGGACCTGTGATGACGACCGCTACCACTGAGAAGATCACTCCGCGGCTCAAGACCCGCTACCGCGAGGAGATCGCCCCCGCCCTGCGCGAGGAGTTCTCGTACGCGAACCCGATGCAGGTTCCGGGCCTCGTGAAGATTGTCGTGAACATGGGTGTCGGCGACGCCGCCCGTGACGCCAAGCTGATCGACGGCGCGGTCAAGGACCTCACCGCCATCACCGGCCAGAAGCCGCAGGTGCGTCGCGCCACGAAGTCCATCGCGCAGTTCAAGCTCCGCGAGGGCATGCCGATCGGCGCCAAGGTGACGCTGCGCGGCGACCGGATGTGGGAGTTCCTGGACCGGCTGCTGTCGATCGCGCTGCCGCGTATCCGTGACTTCCGCGGGCTCGACGGGCGCAAGCTCGACGGGCACGGCAACTACACGTTCGGTCTGACCGAGCAGTCGGTGTTCCACGAGATCGACCAGGACCGCATCGACCGGGTCCGGGGCATGGACATCACCGTCGTGACCACCGCACAGACCGACGACGAGGGTCGGGCGCTGCTCAAGCGCCTGGGCTTCCCGTTCAAGGAGAACTGACATGGCCAAGAAGGCGCTGATTCTCAAGGCGGCCGCGAAGCCGAAGTTCTCGGTGCGCGCCTACACCCGGTGCCAGCGGTGCGGTCGGCCGAAGTCGGTCTACCGCAAGTTCGGCCTCTGCCGCATCTGCATCCGGGAGATGGCCCACCGCGGTGAGCTCCCCGGTGTTTCGAAGGCCTCCTGGTAATGAGTCTTCGCTGCAGGCCCACAGGGAACCGCAGCGAGAAGGGTTTTGACCAACCATGACAATGACTGACCCGATCGCGGACATGTTGACCCGTCTGCGTAACGCCAACCAGGCGTACCACGACAAGGTCGCCATGCCCTACTCGAAGATCAAGGCGAACATCGCCGAGGTCCTCAAGGCCGAGGGCTACGTCTCGACCTGGGACGTGCAGGAGCCTGAGGAGGGCAAGGTCGGCAAGACCCTCGTGGTCGAGCTGAAGTACGGCCCGAACCGCGAGCGCAGCCTCGCCGGCATCCGGCGCGTGTCCAAGCCTGGTCTGCGGGTGTACGCCCGTTCCCAGGAGATGCCGCGGGTGCTCGGTGGCCTGGGTATCGCCATCATCTCGACCTCCCAGGGGCTGTTGACTGACCGGCAGGCCCGCAAGCGGAACGTGGGCGGGGAAGTCCTCGCCTGGGTCTGGTAAGCGAGGCTTGTAACAATGTCGCGAATTGGACGTAAGCCGATCACGGTGCCCGCGGGCGTCGAGATCAAGATTGAGGGCCAGACCGTCAAGGTCAAGGGTCCGAAGGGCGAGCTCAGCCACGTCCTCGCCGAGCCGATCACGGCGGAGCGGGGCGAGGACGGCCAGCTCTACGTGAGCCGGCCGAACGACGAGCGCAAGGCCAAGGAGCTGCACGGCCTGAGCCGTACGCTGATCTCCAACATGGTCGTCGGCGTGACCGAGGGCTACAAGAAGTCGCTGGAGATCGCCGGCACCGGTTACCGCGTGGCCGCCAAGGGCTCGGACCTCGAGTTCGCCCTCGGCTTCTCGCACCCGGTCCTCGTGTCCCCGCCGGCTGGCATCACGTTCGCCGTGGAGAAGCCCACACTCTTCCACGTGAGCGGGATCGACAAGCAGCAGGTGGGCGAGGTCGCCGCCAACATCCGTAAGATCCGCCCGCCGGAGCCGTACAAGGGCAAGGGCGTGAAGTACCAGGGCGAGGTCATCCGCCGTAAGGCCGGAAAGGCAGGTAAGAAGTGAGCGCGACTCTGCTCAAGCGTCGCAGCGGCGTGGCCGCCAAGCGCGCCGTCGGGCGGGCGCGGCGCCACTTCCGGGTGCGCAAGAACATCAACGGCTCCGCCGAGCGCCCGCGCCTGGTCGTCACCCGCTCGCTGCGGCACATCACGGCCCAGGTCGTGGACGACACCAAGGGCCACACGCTGGCCTCGGCGTCGACCCTCGACACCTCGATCCGGGGTGGCGACGGCGACAAGAAGGCGCTCGCGGCCAAGGTCGGTGCGCTCGTCGCCGAGCGGGCCAAGGCCGCTGGCATCACCAAGGTGGTCTTCGACCGCGGTGGCAACCGGTACGCGGGGCGCATCGCCTCGCTGGCCGACGCCGCGCGCGAAGCCGGACTCGAGTTCTAGGAAGGAGTGGACAGATATGCCAGGTCCACAGCGCCGGGGCTCCGGGTCCGGTAACAGCAGCGGCGGCGAGGGCGGCGGCCGCGAGGGTCGTGGCGGCCGGGGTGGCCGCGACGGTGGCGGCCGGGGCGGCCGCGACGTCGCGGAGAAGACCCCGCACCTCGAGCGGGTCGTGACGATCAACCGTGTCGCGAAGGTCGTCAAGGGCGGCCGTCGCTTCAGCTTCACCGCGCTCGTCGTGGTGGGCGACGGTGACGGCACGGTCGGCGTCGGCTACGGCAAGGCCAAGGAGGTGCCCGCGGCGATCGCCAAGGGCGTCGAGGAGGCCAAGAAGCACTTCTTCAAGGTGCCGCGCATCGCCTCCTCGATCCCGCACCCCGTGCAGGGCGAGGACGCGGCTGGCGTCGTGCTGCTCAAGCCGGCCTCCGCCGGTACCGGCGTCATCGCCGGTGGCCCGGTGCGCGCCGTGCTGGAGTGCGCCGGCATCCACGACGTGCTCTCCAAGAGCCTCGGTTCCTCGAACCCGATCAACATCGTGCACGCGACCGTGGCGGCCCTGAAGGCGCTCGAGTCCCCGGAGGCCGTGGCCGCGCGTCGTGGCCTGCCGGTCGAGGACGTGGCGCCGACGCGCATGCTGCAGGCGCGTGCGGGAGTGGGTGCGTGATGGCGCGTCTGAAGGTCACCCAGGTTCGGTCCGACATCGGTGCCAAGCACAACCAGCGCGAGTCGCTGCGTTCGCTGGGCCTCAAGCGGATCAACGACGTGGTGGTGAAGGAGGACCGCCCCGAGATTCGGGGCATGATCTTCAAGGTCAACCACCTCGTGCAGGTCGAGGAGGTTGAGTAATGACGATCAAGGTTCACCACCTGCGTCCGGCTCCGGGCGCCAAGACCGCTAAGACCCGCGTGGGTCGCGGTGAGGGCTCCAAGGGCAAGACCGCCGGCCGCGGCACCAAGGGCTCCAAGGCCCGCAAGAACATCTCGCCGGCGTTCGAGGGTGGGCAGATGCCCATCCACATGCGCCTGCCGAAGCTCAAGGGCTTCAAGAACAACAACAAGGTCGTCTTCCAGGTCGTCAACCTGGACCGCCTCGCCGAGCTCTTCCCCAAGGGCGGCGAGGTCGGTCCGGTCGAGCTGGTCGAGGCCGGCGCGGTCCGCAAGGGCCAGCCGGTCAAGGTGCTCGGCACCGGCGACCTCGGTGGGGTGAAGTTCCAGGTTTCGGCCCACGCTTTCAGCGGGTCGGCCAAGGAGAAGATCGCCGCCGCCGGCGGCTCCACCACGGAGCTGTAGGCCACAGGCACACAGGTCGTGGCGCCCATCTGCACACGTGGCATGATGGGCGCCACGGCTGGTACCGCTGTCGGTTCGATCCCTGGTGGGTCAATCCATTCAGCGAAGTCACTACCCGCTTAACTGAATCTTCGCCGGGCTGTTAGAGTCGGCGTTCGCACTCCCCGCCCGTCCGGACTCCTGGCCGGGCACACTCCCGAAGGTCCCGTCCCCGCCGTGTCCGAGCAGTCGGCGGTTGTTGCGCAGGAGGAAGAAGTTGCTCTCCGCCTTTCTCAGTGCGTTCCGCACGCCTGACCTGCGCAAGAAGCTGCTGTTCACAGTAGCCATCATCGCGGTCTACCGGCTGGGCGCGACCATGCCGAGCCCCGGCGTCTCCTACGGCCACGTGCAGAAGTGCATCGACCTGGTCCAGGGATCCGACGCCAGCAACGGCGTGTTCACGCTGCTGAACCTCTTCTCCGGCGGCGCGCTGCTGCAGCTGTCGGTCTTCGCGCTGGGCATCATGCCCTACATCACCGCGAGCATCATCCTTCAGCTGCTCACCGTGGTCATCCCGCGGTTGGAGCAGCTGAAGAAGGAGGGCCAGTCCGGCCAGGCGAAGATCACGCAGTACACGCGCTACCTGACGCTCGGCCTCGCCGTGCTGCAGGCCTCCGCGTTCGTCGCGCTCGCCCGCTCCGGTCAGCTCTTCAGCAACCTCTGCAACACCGCGGACACCGAGATCATCCCCGAGACCAAGCTGGGCATGCCGCTCACGCTCGTGACTCTGGTGATCACGATGACCGCCGGCACGGGCGTGGTCATGTGGCTCGGTGAGCTGATCACCGACCGGGGTGTCGGCAACGGCATGTCGGTCCTGATCTTCACCTCGATCGCCGCCCGTCTCCCCACCGAGGGCATCCAGATCTGGCAGAAGAGCCCGGCGAACTTCTTCGCGGTTCTCGCCATCGGCATCGTCGTCATCACCGGTGTGGTCTGGATCGAGCAGGCGCAGCGCCGCATCCCGGTGCAGTACGCCAAGCGGATGATCGGCCGGCGTATGTACGGCGGCACCTCGACCTACATCCCGCTCAAGGTGAACCAGGCGGGTGTCATCCCGGTCATCTTCGCCTCCTCGCTGCTCTACCTGCCGCAGCTGGCGCTGGGCTTCATGGACGCGGAGAACCCGAGCCGGGTCTACAAGATCATCAACAACTACGTGGTGAACCCGAGCAGCTGGGTCAACATCTCGCTGTACTTCCTGCTGATCATCTTCTTCACGTACTTCTACGTCGGGATCACGTTCAACCCGACCGAGGTCGCCGACAACATGAAGAAGTACGGCGGGTTCGTCCCGGGCATCCGACCCGGCAAGCCGACCGCTGAGTACCTCGACTTCATCCTCAGCCGCATCACGCTCCCGGGCGCGCTGTATCTTGGCATCATCTCCGTTCTGCCGAACCTGTTCATCGGGCTCGCGGGCGGCGCCAAGCAGAACTTCCCGTTCGGTGGCACCGCCGTGCTGATCATCGTTGGCGTGGGTCTGGAGACGGTCAAGCAGATCGAGAGCCAGCTCATGCAGCGTAATTACGAAGGGTTCCTGCGCTAGTGCGGTTGGTCCTGGTCGGCCCGCCGGGCGCGGGCAAGGGAACGCAGGCGGAGTTCATCGCCGCCCACCTGTCCGTGCCCAAGATCTCCACGGGCGACATCTTCCGCGCGAACGTGTCCCAGGGCACCCCCCTGGGCGTGGAGGCCCGTCGGTACATGGACGCGGGCCACCTCGTGCCGGATGAGGTCACGATCAACATGGTCCGGGAGCGGCTGGCCGAGCCGGACGCCGGCGACGGCTTCCTGCTCGACGGCTTCCCCCGGACCGTGCCCCAGGCCGCCGCGCTGGACAAGCTTTTGGCGGACTTCGGCAACACGTTGGACCTCGTGCTCGAGCTCGTGGTCGACGAGGACGAGGTCGTGCGCCGCATCGCCGGTCGCCGCCAGTGCCGCGGCTGCAAGAAGATCTGGCACGTCGAGTTCGACGCGCCGACCCGCGAGGGCGTCTGCGACCGGTGCGGCGGCGAGCTGTACCAGCGCGACGACGACAAGGTCGAGGTCATCGAGGAGCGGCTGCGCGTCTACCGGCGCGACACGGCCCCCCTGATCGACTACTACGGCGCCCAGGGCAAGCTGGTCGGCATCGACGCGACCGGCCCGGTCGAGGACGTCACCGTACGGGCGATCGACGCCTTGCGGTCCTACGGCGGCTGACCCCCGCGCGTGTTCCGGCGAGCTATGGATATCCAGTACAAGACCCCTGCACAGATCGACAAGATGCGCGCGGCCGGGCTGGTCGTCGCGGCGGCGCTGGCCGCCGTCCGCGAGGCCATCGCCCCGGGCGTGTCGACCGCCGACCTGGACGCCGTCGCCGCCCGCGTCATCCGGGACGCGGGGGCCATCCCGTCGTTCCTGGGCTACCACGGCTACCCGGCGACGATCTGCGCGTCGGTCAACAGCCAGGTCGTGCACGCCATCCCGAGCGCGGGTCAGGTGCTCCACGAGGGTGACCTGATCTCGGTCGACTGCGGCGCGATCCTCGACGGCTGGCACGGCGACTCGGCGATCACCGTCGGCGTGGGGGCGATCAGCCCCGAGCTGGCGAAGCTGGCCCGGGTCTGTGACGACTCGCTGTGGGCCGGCATCGCGGCCGCCGCCCGGGGCGTCCGCAAGGGCGGCAAGCTCACCGACATCTCGCACGCCGTCGAGGTCGCCGTCCGCGCCGGCGGGCGGTTCGGGATCGTCGACGGGTACGGCGGACACGGCATCGGCACCGAGATGCACCAGGACCCGCACGTGCTCAACCACGGGCGCCCGGGCAAGGGCCCCAAGCTCGTGCCGGGTCTGGTCCTCGCCATCGAGCCCATGATCACGCTCGGCTCGCCCCGGACCGTCGAACTCTCCGACGGCTGGACCGTCGTGACCCAGGACGGCTCGCGCGCCGCCCACACCGAACACACCGTCGCCCTGCTGGAGGACGGCGCATGGGTGCTGACCGCCGAGGACGGCGGCGTCTCCCGCCTCGGCGAGCTGGCCTCCGCCCGCGCCCAGGCCTGATCCGTCGCCGCTGTGACGCGCCCGACCTCGGGTGCCGTGGGGTCCGGTTTGCTGTGGATCTGTGCCGGCGCGTACACTGCATTACGGCGCACCGCGTCCACTCCGGCATGCCCGCCCAGCGCTTCTCGGCGGCAGTGCCCGGAGCCGCGGCTGGCGCGGATGACGACCCTCTCGTGATCTGCGAATCGGATGTGGTGTGCCGGCGGTTATGCCGCCGAAGTTATAGACCCGACGTCAGGTAGCGGAGGATATGCCGAAGAAGGACGGGGCCATCGAGATCGAGGGCCGAGTGATTGAGCCACTCCCGAACGCCATGTTCCGGGTGGAGCTCTCCAACGGCCACAAGGTCCTGGCTCACATCAGCGGCAAGATGCGACAGCACTACATCCGCATCCTGCCCGAGGACAGGGTTGTCGTCGAGCTCTCGCCGTACGACCTCACCCGCGGGCGGATCGTCTACCGATACAAGTAACGGGTCGGTCAGTGTCCGTTCACACGAAGTAAGGCGAACCGTGAAGGTCAAGCCGAGCGTTAAGAAGATCTGCAACAAGTGCCGGGTCATCCGGCGCCACGGCCGGGTCATGATCATTTGTGACGACCCGCGCCACAAGCAGCGCCAGGGCTGAGCTAGAAGGTCGCAGACCTTCCTCCGGAGAAATGCACTCCTCCGGAAGGCTTGCTCACATCCCAGCGCTGTCACAATTGCAAGGCTCGTTCCAGCCGCGAGCATCTCGCCCGTCAGGGCGTATTCGCGTGCTTACCCCCGGCCCGGAGGCCGGGGCCCCAGCGGAATGCGGGGACGGAGCGGGCAAGACCTCCGAGGGCACATTCAAGGAGTACGCCCACACATGGCACGTCTAGTCGGCGTTGACCTCCCCCGCGAGAAGCGGATGGAGATCGCGCTCACCTATATCTTCGGGATCGGCCGCACCCGCGCGACGGCGACGCTCGCCGCGACCGGCATCGACCCGAGCAAGCGAGCCAAGGACCTGACCGACGAGGAAGTCGTGCAGCTGCGCGACTACATCGAGGGCAACTTCAAGGTCGAAGGTGACCTGCGCCGCGAGGTCGCCGCGGACATCCGGCGCAAGGTCGAGATCGGCTGCTACGAGGGCATCCGCCACCGCCGTGGCCTGCCCGTGCGCGGTCAGCGCACCCGGACCAACGCGCGCACCCGCAAGGGCCCGAAGCGCACGGTGGCCGGCAAGAAGAAGCCCGGCAAGAAGTAAGACTGAGGAGCGCAGAGACTTATGCCGCCTAAGGCACGCACAGGCGGGGCCGCCGTCAAGAAGGTCCGCCGCAAGGAACGTAAGAACGTCTCCCACGGGCAGGCGCACATCAAGAGCACCTTCAACAACACCATCGTGTCCATCACGGACCCGACCGGTGCGGTGATCTCGTGGGCGTCCGCTGGCCAGGTGGGTTTCAAGGGCTCGCGCAAGTCGACCCCGTTCGCCGCGCAGCTGGCCGCCGAGGCCGCCGCGCGTCGCGCGATGGAGCACGGCATGCGCAAGGTCGACGTCTTCGTGAAGGGCCCGGGCTCGGGCCGCGAGACCGCCATCCGTTCGCTGACGGCCGCTGGTCTTGAGGTCGGCGCGATCGCCGACGTCACGCCGCAGCCGCACAACGGGTGCCGTCCGCCGAAGCGTCGTCGGGTCTGAGGCCAGGGGAGATATAACAATGGCTCGTTACACAGGTGCCGACTGCCGCCGCTGCCGGCGCGAGAAGATGAAGCTGTTCCTCAAGGGCAGCAAGTGCGACGGACCGAAGTGCCCCTTCGAGTCGCGCCCCTTCCCGCCCGGCCAGCACGGCCGCGGTCGTTCGAAGGACACCGAGTACCTGCTGCAGCTGCGTGAGAAGCAGAAGGCCCGCCGCATCTACGGCGTGCTGGAGAAGCAGTTCCGCACGTACTACGAAGAGGCCAACCGCCGCTCCGGCAAGACCGGTGAGGAGCTGCTCAAGATTCTTGAGTCGCGCCTCGACAACGTGGTCTACCGGGCCGGCTACGCCAAGTCCCGCGACATGGCCCGTCAGCTGGTCAAGCACGGTCACTTCACGGTGAACGGCAAGAAGGTCGACATCCCGTCCTTCCGCGTGACCGAGCACGACATCGTGCAGGTCCGCGAGAAGTCGGCCGAGCTCACCCCGTTCGTGGTGGCCCGCGCCGAGGCCGGCAGCCGGACCGTTCCGGCGTGGCTGGAGGCTGTTCCCAGCCAGCTCAAGATCCTGGTGCACACGCTCCCGGCCCGGCAGGTCATCGACACGCAGGTCCAGGAGCAGCTGATCGTCGAGCTCTACTCCAAGTAGTGGCTCGTCCGCCCCACCCGGCACCTGCCGGGTGGGGCGAACACCGCAGACGGGCGTCATATAGCGGTCGCCCCGAACGAAAAGAGAAAACCAAGTGCTCATCTCGCAGCGACCGACCCTCACCGAGGAGTCGATCAACGAGACCCGGTCCCGGTTCACCATCGAGCCGCTGGAGCCCGGCTTCGGGTACACGCTGGGCAACTCCCTGCGTCGCACCCTGCTGAGCTCGATCCCGGGTGCCGCCGTCACCAGCATCAAGATCGACGGCGTGCTGCACGAGTTCACCACGATCCCCGGTGTCAAGGAGGACGTGGTCGAGCTGGTCATGAACGTGAAGGACCTCTGCGTCTCGTCGGAGCACGACGAGCCGGTCTCGATGTACCTGCGCAAGCAGGGCCCCGGTGACATCACCGCGGGCGACATCCAGCCGCCGTCGGGCGTCCAGGTGCACAACGCCGACCTCAAGCTCGCCACGCTCAACGGCAAGGGCCGGGTCGACATGGAGCTCACCGTCGAGCGCGGCCGCGGCTACGTCAGCGCCGCGCAGAACAAGCAGCAGGGCCAGGAGATCGGCCGGATCCCGGTCGACTCGATCTACTCGCCCGTGCTCAAGGTGACCTACCGGGTCGAGGCGACCCGTGTCGAGCAGCGCACCGACTTCGACCGGCTCGTTCTCGACGTCGAGACCAAGCCGGCGATCTCGCCGCGGACGGCGCTCGCCAGCGCCGGCTCGACCCTCGTCGAGCTGTTCGGGCTCGCCCGGGAGCTGGACGAGACCGCCGAGGGCATCGACATCGGCCCGTCGCCGCAGGACGCGCAGCTCGCTGCCGACCTGGCGCTGCCGATCGAGGAGCTGGACCTCACCGTCCGGTCGTACAACTGCCTCAAGCGTGAGGGGATCAACTCGGTTGGCGAGCTGATCGGTCGCACGGAGGCGGACCTGCTCGATATAAGGAATTTCGGGCAGAAGTCGATCGACGAGGTCAAGATGAAGCTGGCCGGCATGGGCCTGGGTCTGAAGGACTCGGCGCCGGTCTTCGACCCCGCTCACGTCGTGGACACCTTCGCCGACGTCGATTACGACGGCGAGGACTACCGCGAGACCGAGCAGCTGTAGTCCTTACCAAAAGACGAAGGAGCACCACCGATGCCCACGCCGACCAAGGGTCCCCGCCTCGGCGGCTCGCCCGCGCACGAGCGGCTGATGCTGGCGAACCTGGCCGCTTCGCTGTTCAAGCACGGCAAGATCACCACGACGGAGACGAAGGCGAAGCGGCTGCGTCCGCTCGCCGAGCAGCTGATCACCAAGGCCAAGCGCGGTGACCTGCACGCCCGTCGTCGGGTGCTCACCGTGATCCACGACAAGGACGTGGTCTACACGCTCTTCGACGAGATCGCGCCGCGCTACACCAACCGGCCGGGTGGCTACACCCGCATCATCAAGGCCGGCGTGCGCAAGGGTGACGCCGCGCCGATGGCGATCATCGAGCTGGTCGAGGAGCTGCAGGTGGCTGCCCCGGCGCCCGCCAAGAAGGCGGCTGCCCGCAAGGCGACCAAGCAGGAGGCCGTCGCCGCGCTCGCCGGTGACACCGATGAGACCCCGGTCGCCGCCGACACCGACTCCGGTGCCGCGGCCGCCAAGGGTTCGGAGGAGCCCGCCGAGGGCGCCGACGACAAGGCCTGACCATCAGCGCAGTCGCGACGGGTCCGACTCCCCACACCGGGGAGCCGGACCCGTCCCGTGTCCGGCTCCTGATGCGGGTCGGCTATGACGGCACCGACTTCTCCGGCTGGGCCGTCCAGCCCGGCCGGCGTACGGTCGCTGGTGTCCTCACCGACACGCTCACGCGCATGTTCGGGGCGGTCGAGGGTCTCACGGTCGCCGGCCGGACCGACGCGGGCGTGCACGCCACCGGCCAGGTCTGCCACGTGGAGGTCCCGGCCGACCGGTGGGCCCGGATGGGCGACACGCTCGTACCGCGGCTCTCTGGTCTGCTGCCCGCGGACGTGCGGGTCTACGCGGCGGGTGCGGCGCCCGAGGGGTTCGACGCCCGGTTCTCCGCACTGCACCGCAGGTACGAGTACCGGGTCACGGACGCGCCGTGGGGGGCGCCGCCGCTGCGCCACCGCGACACCCTGGCCTGGCCCCGGCCGCTCGACCTCGACCGCCTGGCGGCCGCCGCCGACGGGCTCACCGGGCACCACGACTTCGCGGCGTTCTGCAAGCGCAAGGAGAACGCGACCACCGTCCGCACGCTGACCCACTTCGCGTGGCACCGGGGCCCCGACGGGGTCCTCGTCGCGAGCGTCCAGGCGGACGCGTTCTGCCAGGCTATGGTCCGTAGCCTGGTCGGGGCCCTGCTCGCAGTGGGGGAGGGCCGCCGCGACCCGGCCTGGCCCGCGGGCCTGCTCGCCCGGCGCGAGCGCGCGGACGAGGTCCCCGTGGCGCCCCCGCACGGCCTGACGCTGGTCGAGGTGGCCTACCCGTCCGACACCGACCTGGCCGCCCAGGCGGACCTGACCCGCCGTCGCCGCGACCCGGTCCCTCCGCCGCCGACGTAGCGGGCGCCATTCGATCTTCAGGCTCTGTGGTCGCACCAGCGACCCGGATCTTCAGCCGCTCAGTTGGCGGACGCGGCGGGGCTTTCTGACGGGTTGACGCCCGGCGAGGCGGAGGCCCCCGCCATGGCCTCCTTGTCCAGGGCCCAGTTGGCGATCACCTGATCCCGCAGGTACGTCTCCACGATGTCGTAGATGATCACCCGAGGGTACGGGTCGTTCTTCGTGAACTCCTTGCCGTCCGCGCGGGCGATGACGCAGTACGCCAGGAAGTGGCCGTCGGCGTCCCAGGCGAGCTGGGTCGGCGCGGTGCCCATCACCTTCGTGGTCGAGTTCGAGATGTAGCCCGTGAACCGGCCCTTGCCGGCGTCCACGTACGTCTTGATCTCCTCGTGGGCCTGCCTGGCCGCCACGTCGTCCTTCAGGTTGAACACGCCGAGGGTCACGTAGTAGTTCTTGTCCTCCGTGCGCACCGTGGCCCGGATGACCTGGTTGCAGCCGAGGCTGCGCAGCATCTTGCCGAGCTCGCCGGTGGCGCCGGCCCGGCAGTCCTTCAGCACCTGGGCATTGCCGATCATCGCGTACGGCGGGACGCCCTGCCCGATCGTCAGTTCCTTCCCGGGGAAGACGTCGGCGGCGGTCATGGCCTTCGGGTCGACCTTGCGGTCGGAGATGTCGCGGGTCGGCGGCGCGCTTGTCGGCGGGACGGCCGTCTTGCGGGTGTCCCGCTGCGCGTCCAGGAACATGGTGCGCAGCCCGACCCCGCACACGGCGATGACGGCCAGCACCGCGACGGCCGCGACGCTCACCACCCAGCGGCGGTGGTGCGGGGCGGCCTTCAGCAGGCGTTCGGGCACCACACCGGTAAGCATCTCCGGGCGCAGGCCGAGCTGCTTCGCGCGCGCCTTCAGGACCGCCGGCACGTCCGACGGCGGTCGGTTGGCCGCCGCCGTCCGGCGCGCGTCCG
>NZ_BAAALT010000200.1:0-8029 GCF_039528515.1 Luedemannella flava | reverse complement strand
CCACGGCGGCCACGGCGGCTCGGCGGTCGTCGTCGACCGGGGCGCGGCTGGCGGCGTCCGCGAGAAACCGCCGGCAGTAGTCGGGGTCGGCGCGGGCGTCCTGCCCGCACGAGGCGCCGGGCGGGCCGGGGTGCGACCCGCACGCGGCCGTAGCGGCCGCGAGCAGGGCCCCGATCGCCAGCCTGGCCTTCCCCGTCATCGGTGGTCCGCCCAGCCGGGCCACGCCCGACGGACGACGGGCGGCGTGTCGACGTCACGCGGCCACAGGGTCAGCCGGTACGCGTCGCCGCCGCCGGCCGCGATCCCGCCCACCGCGGTGAAGCCGCGGCCGGCCACGCGGACGCGGTAGCGGCCGGGCGGGATCCCGGTCACGTCGCCGGCCGGCCCGCCGGTGCTCTCGAAGGCCAGCACGCCCGTGGGCACGTCGAGGTCCAGGTCGACCACGTGGTCGGCCACGTCACCGGGGTCGGCCGGCGCGTCGCGCACCGCCACGTGGACGGGGGTGTCGTCGCCCCACTGACCCGGTGTGATGACGGCGAGCAGCCCGCCGGACGTGCCGACGAACCGCCGGGACCCGATCGCGTCGGCGACCGCCGCCTCGTAGTGCCCGGCGGCGTCCGGCGCGTCGAACACCGCCGGGTCGTACGCGTAGAACTGGCCGTGGTCGACCGCGACCGTGAGGTCGACGGCGAGCCTGGCTGTGGCCATGGTCCCAACCTATCCGGAACGGTCGGCGGCGGCCGGGCGTCGCCCGGCCGCCGCGCTCACCTAACGGTCGATGGTGACCCGCCCGGACAGCAGCGTCCGTGGGTCGGCCACATCGATGTCGTAGTTCGTCCCCTGGCGGGTGTCGAACAGCGGGAAGTCCGTCGGGTACGTCCCGGTGCTCCGGTCCCAGACGACCATGCGGAACCGGTCGGGCCCGGGCCGGCAGTTGACGGTCTGCCCGTTGTCACAGCCGTCGTACCCGTAGAACACGAACCCGTACATCGACACACCGCCCACGCTGCCGGTGCCCTTGGCGGCCGTCTTCCCGTCCGGGGTGACGACCAGCCACTCCAGCGCGGTCGAGTCGAACCGGAAGTCCGTCCCCGTGAGCCAGGTCCGGGCCGCGCCGGTCGGCACGGTGTCGCTCTGCGGGTAGTACCGGGCCGTCAGGTGGAACCAGCCCTCCCCGGACGCGCCCGGGGCGGACCGCAGCGAGCCGGCCGGCGCCGACTCGGAGCCGTCGGCGTTGGTGAACCCGGCGCGCGGGTCGTACACGACCACCATGACCGACCGGCTGTCGCTGCCGCCGTCGTCGTCGGTGACGCTCACGTCGATGGTGAACATGCCGGCGCGGGTGAACGTGTGCGACCGGTCGCAGGTGCTGCTGGTCGCGCCGTAGTTCTCCGCCGACCCGTCGTCCCACACCACCCGGCAGGAGTGGGTGTCGTTGCTGCTCGCGTCGGTGAACGGCGCGTCCAGCGTGACGGGCGTGTTCACCCGGAACAGCTGCCACGGCTGCGGCGCGCGCAGGGTGAGGTGCGGTGGCGCGTTCTCCACCGTGACGATGGCGCTGTCGCTCAGCGGCGCCTCGACCTCGTTGTCGAGCGTCAGCGTCGCCGTGAAGGTCCCGTCGTCGGTGCAGGAGACGTACGTGGTCGGGCTCGTCTCGTCCAGGAACGTGCACGTGGTCCCCGCGTCCACGCCGGACAGCGGATCGATCGTCCAGCGCACCGTGGCGTCGTCGGGCTCGGGGGACGTCCCGGCGAGATAGATCAGCGACCCTTCGGTGCCGGTCACGTCCGGGCCGGCGTCCACGATCGACCCGCCCGGAATCTCCGGGAAGGGTCCGCCGCCGTCGATGATGTTCACGTAGAAGTCGTCGGTGTTGTAGAGGATCCGGTCGGAGCGGTAGTACTTGTTCAGGCGCGAGCCGGCGAGCTGGTTCTGCTTGGAGTCCACCGCCCGCACGGAGAAGTCCCAGCCGGCCTCACCGAGCCGGGCCCGGCTCGCCGCGCCCTCGCGGGTGGACCGGAACGGGTACTCGTCGCAGTCGTTGCCGGTCGTCGGCGTGTTGTCCGGCCACAGACCGAGACCCGCGTACTGGTCGCGGACCGGGCCGCGGCCGTAACAGGCGCCGTCCTTGTGGTCGCGGTTCTCGTTGTACTGCGGGTCGCTGTTGGCGATGCGGTGCAGCGCCGGCGCGCTCGCGTCGTCGAGGAACTTGCCGGGGATGCGTTTGTCCCGAGGGGGCGACACGCGGGGGTCGGTGCCGTTGGGGTTGTTCTGCGCGTCGCGGATGTGCTCGGCGACGCCCTTCACGGCGGGGTCGGCGGTGGAGTACGTCAGGTGCGGGATGACGTCGTAGAAGACGCAGGCCTTCGGGTCGCCCCGGTAGTAGGTGGCGGAGTCGCACCGGATCGTGCGCGACACGCTGTGCCCGGGGAATGCCAGCGGGAAGTCGTCCGTCGGCTCGGCCTCCCACCGGATGCGCCACTGGTGCCGCAGGATCTTGTCGGCGACGTCGGCCGCGCCCTCCTCGCGGGACGTGATGTCCCAGCTGAGCCAGTCGGAACCGTCGTCCCAGTCGGCGAAGGTGTGGGTGATCCCCGAGTTGGTGGCGACACAGTTGAGGTCGGTCACGTCGGCGCAGTCGAGGATGATCGTGCCCTCCAGGTCGGGCGCGACGGTGAACCGGTCGATGATGTCCCACTCGTCGTACTCGACGGAGTCCTCCTGGACCTTGAGGAACACCCGGATCGTGCGGCTCTTGTTGCTGCCGTACGCGATCAGCGTGTAGGTGAAGGTGTTCGTGCCCTCCAGCTCGATCGGCACGCCCTTGGTGTCGATCTCCCAGAAGTCGAACGCGGCGGTGTCCTCGCGGCAGTAGAGGAACCGGTTGTGCACCCGGCCGAACTGCGTCTTCGCGCCCGGGGCGTTGATGCACTCGTCGAGCTCGTTCTCGTTCGGGGCGTCGGGCACCTCGGACAGGAGCGACACCGTCGGCTCCGACGCGGGGGCGTCGAGGGTGGCCGAGTCGCGGTAGGTGAGCTGGTCGTTGGCCCGCGCGGCGGTCTTGGCGAGCCGGTCGACCTCGGCGGGCTTGACGGCCCGTTCCTCGGCTGGCCGCTTGGGCACGTTCCTCGGCTTCTCGCCGGGCTTGCCATCGGTGGTGCGGGTGCCGCCCGCCAACGCGGGCCGGGCGCCCTGGTCGACGAAGACGCTCTCGCGCGTGTCGTCGGCCTTCGGGGCCGCGGCGGCGGGCGCGGGCGCGAGCACCGCGGCGACCGCGACGGCGGTCATCGCCGCCAACGCGCGCCGTGCGGACATGGGTCGTGGGACATGACTGTGGGCATGCGGCATCAGCGGCATGAATCCCCCCGTGATTAGGTCTCGCCAGTCGGTTCGTCCTGATCAGATCCGGCCTGCCGAGCCGGAGGGGCCCATGGTAGACAGCCGCAAATATCGACGTCTATGCCTTTTCTGTTAACACTCAGGCGTCGTAGTCGACGGTCAGGTGACCTGTGAGCGGCGTCGCCTGGCAGGTGAGGACGTAGCCGGCGGTCACCTCGTCGGGGCGCAGGGCGTAGTCGCGGGCCATGACCACCTCGCCGTCCGTGACGCGCGCCCGGCACGTGGCACACACCCCACCCCTGCAGGAGTACGGCAGTTCGCCGCGCACCCGCAGGGCCGCGTCCAGGACGCGCTCGCCGGCCCGCATCGCGACCGTCGACTCCCGACCGTCGAGCACGAACGTCAGCTCCACCCCCTCGGCGACCGGCGCGACCACCGGTGCGGGCACCTCGTCGACGTGGAACAGCTCGGTGCGCACGGCGTCCGCCGGGACGCCGCGCTCGGCGAGCACGCCGCGGGCGTCGAGCACCATCCCGTACGGCCCGCAGAGGAACCACTCGTCCACGGTGGACAGCCCTAACGGCACGGCGTCGAGCAGGGCGCGGATCCGGTCGGCATCCAGCCGGCCGTTGAACAGGTCGCCGGCGCCGCGCTCGCGCGACAGCACGTGCACCAGGCTCAGCCGGGCCGGCCAGCGGTCCTTCAGATCGGCGAGCTCGTCGGCGAACATGACGCTCGCGGCGGCCCGGTTGCCGAACACGACCGTGACCCGGCTGGCCGGCTCGACGCGCAGCGCGGTCGCGACCAGGGACAGCACGGGCGTGATCCCGGACCCGGCCGCGAACGCGCCGTAGTGCCGCGCCCGGTCCGGCGCGAACGGCGAGGTGAAGTGCCCGGCGGGCGCCGAGAGCTCCAGCTCGTCGCCGGGCCGCAGGGCCGCGATGTGCCCGCTCACCAGCCCGTCGGGCAGCAGCTTCACGCCGATCCGCAGCGTCCCGTCGACCAGCTCGACGGGGGTCGAGCACAGCGAGTACGACCGGCGCTCCTCGCGCCCGCCGACCCGGGCGCGCACGGTCACGTGCTGCCCGGCCTCGAACGCGTAGAACCCCCGCAGCGCCTCGGGCACGCGCAGCGTGACGGCCACGGCGTCGTCGGTAAGCCGGGTGACCGCGTCGACGGACAGCGCGTAGAAGGTCCCGCGCAGCGGCTCAGTGCGGCTTGACATGCGTGAACGGCTCCCGGCACTCCTCACACCGCCACAACGCCTGACACGCGGTGGCGCCGAACGGCGACAACTCCGTGGTCCGCGTGGACCCGCACAGCGGACACGCGACCGGATCGTCATGAGATCTCGGGGGCAAACCCGTCCGGTAGGCCGTTGAAGCCCCCAGGATCGGCAAGGACCTCGGCGGCGCCACGCCGGCGGCCGTCAGTTTGGCGCGGCCGGCGTCCGTGATCCAGGCGGTGGTCCACGGCGGGGACAGTCTTGTGCGTACCCGGGCATCGGGGTGGCCAAGCGCGGACAGCGCCGCCCGGATGTCGTCGGTGATGGTCGCGAGCGCCGGGCACGCCAGGTACGTCGGGGTGATGGTCACCTCGACCGCCCCGTCGACGATCTCCACGGAGCGCAGGATGCCCAGGTCGTCGATCGTCAGCGTGGGCAGCTCGGGGTCCACGACCGCCGCGACGGCCGACCGCACCGCGTCGAGCGTGGTCACCACGTCGCCCCCGGGTGCGCGCGGTGCGTCGACTGCATCTCGGCCAGCAGGTAGGACAGGTGCTCCGTGTGCCGCCCCTCGCGCCCGCCGGTCGGCGCCCACCCGTCGGCCGGGCGCGTCAGCGTCGCCTTGGCCAGCACCGGCTCCACGACCGCCAGCCAGTCGGCGCGCCGGTCGAACTCGTGCGTATAGGGCCACAGCGCGTCCACGGCGTCCTGCGCGCGCGCGTGCGACTCCGCCGTCCCGTCGCCCAGCCGCAGCGTCCACCGCGTCGCGTGGTCGAGGTGGTAGGCCGACTCCTTGCGGGCCTTCCCCGCCACGTCCTTGAGCACTCCGGGCTCACCGTCCGCGAGCCGGTCATACAACAGCTTCTGGTACGCCGACAGAAAAAGCAGTTTCACCGTGAGTACGCCGAAGTCGCCCCACACGCCGCCGCCCGGGTCGTCGGGCAGCTCGACGAGCAGGCAGTTGCGGAACTCGTGCGCCTCGCGGCCGAACGCGAGGGCGTCCTCGTCCCCGATCGCGGACAGCAGCGCCCGGGCCACGCCGAGCTGGTCGAGCGCGATGTTGGCGAGCGCGACGTCCTCCTCCATCGAGGGCGCGCGGCTCACCCAGGCGAGCAGCCGCTGCGCGGCGATGAGCGCGTCGTCGGCGATAGCGAGCATGCTCATATGCCCGGCGCCCCCTCGGGCACGTCGTAGAACGTCGGGTACCGGTAGATCTTGTCGGCGGCCGGGTCGAAGAACGCGTCGCGCTCGTCGGGGCTGGACGCGGTGAGCGCGCCCGCCGGCACGACCCAGATCGAGACGCCCTCCTCGCGCCGGGTGTAGAGGTCCCGCGCGTACCGCAGCGCGGTCGTCGCGTCGTCGGCGTGCACGCTGCCGACGTGGGTGTGGGACAGCCCTCTCCGGGGCCTCAGGAACACCTCGTACAGGCTCATGCCGCCACCTCGCTCCGCGAGGCGTCGGCATGGGTCATACCGGCACTGATGATTCGCCCGCGTCGCTCGCTCATGGGTTCTTCTCCGCGTAGGCGGCGGCCGCGTCGCGTACCCACTGGTGTTGGTCGTGGGCGCGGCGGCGGTGACGCATGCGGTCCCGGTTGGCGGGGCCGTTGCCCGCGACGACGGCCATCAGCTCGGCGAAGTCGGGCGGGGTGAAGTCGTAGTGGCCGCGCTCGGCGTTCCAGCGCAGGTCCGGGTCGGGCAACGTCACGCCGAGCACCTCGGCCTGCGGGACGCACAGGTCGACGAAGCGCTGGCGCAGGTCGTCGTTGCTGTGCCGCTTGATGCCCCACGCCATGGAGCGCTCCGAGTGGGTGGAGTCCTTGTCGGGCGGGCCGAACATCGCCAGCGACGGGTACCACCAGCGGTCGACGGACTCCTGCGCCATCTTTTGCTGCGCGTCGGTGCCGTGGGACAGCGTGTAGAGGACGTCGTAGCCCTGGCGCTGGTGGAACGACTCCTCCTTGCAGATGCGGATCATGGCCCGGGCGTAGGGCCCGTAGGAGCAGCGGGTCAGCGGCACCTGGTTGACGATCGCCGCCCCGTCCACGAGCCAGCCGATCGTCCCGACGTCCGCCCAGCTCAGGGTGGGGTAGTTGAAGATGCTCGAGTACTTGTGCCGCTGCTGGAGCAGGGCGTCGACCAGCTCGTCGCGGGTCACGCCGAGGGTCTCGGCGGCGGCGTAGAGATAGAGGCCGTGGCCGGCCTCGTCCTGCACCTTGGCCAGGAGGATCGCCTTGCGGGCGAGGCTCGGCGCCCGGGTCAGCCAGTTGGCCTCCGGCTGCATGCCGATGATCTCGGAATGGGCGTGCTGGGCGATCTGTCGGATCAAGGTCGCCCGGTAGGCGTCCGGCATCCAGTCGCGCGGCTCGACCCGCTGGTCAGTCGCTATCAGCTCGTCGAAGTACGCCTGGGCGTCGGTGCCGGCGGTCACCGCTCCAGTGTTACAGCGTCTCGCAGCATGGGCAAGCTCCTGTAATACTCCTCCACGTGAGCACGCCCCGTCCGCGGCGGGCCTTTAGGATCATGCTCACTGCTGTTGACCGATGTCCGGTTTAACCCGCTACAGTTGTCATCCGCCGGCCCACCACCGGCGCCCTGTGGGCCACGCCACGGCACCCCGATCACCCCCCGAGGATGCCCCTTGTCACCCGACAACGACCCCTCGTACCCGCCCGCCCCCGGCAACTGGCCGCCCGTGCCGCACCCGCGCACCGGCCCTGCCGGCGAGGACGCGACGGCGCAGGGTCGTGCGGAGGTCCCCCATCCCGTCTACGGGCAGCCGCCGGCTCCCGGCCCGACCCAACCGCCCGCGTACGGTGGCCCGAACCCGCACCCCGTCCAGGCCCAGGGTCAGCACCACGCGACGGACACGTTCAACGCGTTCGACCCCCGGACCACCCGCGGCGGCGCCACCTACAGCCGCGACCTGCCCGGCGGCGTCCCGACCCAGCCGGCCTACGGCCACGACCCCCGACCGCCGTACGGCGAGCAGGGCGGTCAGGCCCCGCGCCAGAGCTACGGCCCGCCGGACACCGCCCGCCCCGCCCGCGGCAGCGCCACCCCCTACGGCCAGCCAGCACGGCCCGAGCCGCCCGCCTACGGCCAGGCCCCGCGACCCGACTCGCCCCCTTATGGCCAGGCGGCAAGGATCGACCCGCCCGCCTACGGCCAGGCCCCGCGACCCGATTCGGGCACCTACGGTCAGGCGGCACGGCCCGACTCAGCCACCTACGGTCAGGCCACGCGGCCAGACTCGCCTGCTTACGGCCAAGGTCCGCGCGCTGAGCCGGGCGCCCACGGCCGCGAGCCCAGCGGGTACGGCCGCGACCCGGGCGGTTACGGGCGCGACCCGGGCGGTTACGGGCGCGACCCGCGTGGCGACCACGGCGGGCCGGGCGGCTATGGCCGCGCCGGCCTGGGCGACAACACCGGGTCGGGCGCCCTCGGCTCGCGGCCGCTGATCGGC
>NZ_BAAALT010000199.1:0-807 GCF_039528515.1 Luedemannella flava | reverse complement strand
GCCCAGGCCGCCGAGGCCGTCATCGGGGCCGCCCGCGTGTCGGCTGGGAACGGGACAGGGGGTGTCGGCGGGCTGGCCACGGTGGTGGTCGCCGTGGCCGATGCGGCGGTCGAGGCACTCCGGCACACGCCGGAGCAACTGCCCGAGCTGGCCCGGGCCGGTGTCGTCGACGCGGGCGGCCTCGGCCTCGTGATCATCTTTGAGGCGCTCGCCGAGGTGGTCGCCGACCGGGTGCCGACCGCCAACCTCGCCGGCAGCGGCGCGGGCGTGCGGCCCGTCTCGGTCGTCCGCGAGACGGGCTCCGAGGAGTACGGCTACGAGGTGCAGTACCTGCTCGACGCCCCCGCCGCGCGGGTGGCGCCGCTGCGCGCCGACCTGGCCGGGCTCGGCGACTCGCTCGTCATCGTCGGCGCCGACGCCCCCGTGTCCGACGGCGCCACCACCGTCTGGAACGTGCACGTGCACGTCAACGACGTCGGCGCGGCCATCGAGGCGGGCATCCGGGCGGGCCGGCCGCACCGCATCTCGGTCACCCATTTCGCCGACGGCTCCGGCGGCCCGGCGCCCGCCCCGCCCCCGGCGCCCGCCGCCGTCGCGGTGTCGGGCGCCGCCGCCGGCGTACCCGACGGGTCTGTCGCGGTGGTCGTGGCCCACGGCTGTCCGGGGCTCGCGGACCTGTTGGCGGCCGAAGGCGTCGCGGTCTGGGCGGACGCGGAGGCGCCGACCAGCGCGGAGATCGTCGCCGCGATCCGGGCGACCGACCGGCGGTGGGTGGTGCTGCTGCCCAACGGCGCCGGGGCGCACGCC
>NZ_BAAALT010000198.1:0-28096 GCF_039528515.1 Luedemannella flava | reverse complement strand
CGCCGGCTGGTGGGGCGCGGGCCGCCCGGCCGGCTGGGCGGACGCGGTCGACGCGGCCCGGGTCGTGCTGTCCGCCGCCCGGGTGACCGGGACGGTGCGGGCCGGCAACGCCCCGCCGTGGCACCCGGGGCGGTGCGCGGAGATCGTGGTCGACGACGTCGTCGTCGGGCACGCCGGCGAGCTGCACCCGGCCGTGTGCGCGGCGCTGGAGCTGCCCAAGCGCACCTGCGCGATGGAGCTCAACCTGGACGCGCTGCCGGCCTCGGCGGTCACGCCGGCCCCGGCGTTCGCCACGTTCCCGCCCGCGCTCATCGACGTGGCGCTCGTGGTGCCGTCGCGGGTGCCGGCCGCCGAGGTGGAGTCGGCGCTTGTCTCCGGGGCGGGCGACCTGCTGGAGGCGGTGCGCCTGTTCGACGTGTTCACCGGCGAGCAGGTCGGCGCCGGCAACAAGTCGCTGGCGTACAAGCTCACCTTCCGCGCGCCGGACCGGACGCTCACCGCCGAGGAGGCGGTGGCCGCCCGCGACGCGGCCGTCGCGGTCGCGGCCAAGCGCCACGGCGCGGTCCTGCGGGGCGTGTAGTCAGCAACGTGCGGCGCGGCACTGTCTCCCCGTTGGTGCCGCGCCGCACGTAACTACTCCAACGGCAGCGGATCGCCCGGCTTGAGGCGTTCGATCGCCTGCCTGATGTCGCCCAGGCTCACGGTATTGGGAATGCCCCGGCTGACCTCGCCGTCGGGGGTGCGGTAGGTGAGGTAGCTCCGCTCGGTGTGGTAGGCGCCGTGCATGGTGTGGCGGCTGCGCCCGCCCCCGACGCAGACCATGTCCTCCCAGGGCACGGTCGGCTCATCGTCGCCGAACCGGACGCCCTCGCGCGTGATCTCGATGATCAGACGCCCCGACCTGCGGGTCTCCGACCGCCAGACCATCGTCACGATCAGCAGCAGGCTCCCCAACACGAGCGCGCCGTACCCGGCGACGGCCCACGGCATGATCGTGTTCGGCAGGAGCATCAGCGGTACTGCGGGAAGGCCGCAGCACATGATGTGCAGCCAGAGCACGGCGCCGACCAGGCCGGTCTTGTCCGACCGGTCGAACGTCGCGCGCCGCACGAACGGTTCATCGCCTGCCATGACATCAATGTATGCCGACCCACCGACACCATCCACGCATAGAGATCCGCTGAACACTTCCGGTCACGGCGCTGGTGTCTCGCCGAGCAAGCCCGACGTTCGGACCGTCACGCAGGCAATTGCGCGCTGAGTTCCAGGCGTAACGGTCCAAACATCGGCAGGTCCGGTGGGTCACCGCCATCCGGTGCGGCCCCGCTGTCCGGCGCCGAACGGCGACTCGAAAGTCGAGCGCCCCATTGGGGCCAAGGTCTCGATTTCGTGAGTTGCCCCGCTCGGTGTCCCGATCATGGGACCCGGGGTGGCCCCGTTCGGAGCTTGCCGCTGGGCTCGGGTGCGTCGGGCTGGCCTGTATGTCGGGTCGTGATCCTTTTGGCGGCGGAGACTGGCATGTGACGCCCGGTAAATGGACTGCATGTTGTTGCGATCATATGCATACTGATACAGTCATGGACGCGGGACGACGGAGGGGGTGCTCACCATGGGCATCGCGGTGGCGGTTGTCGGGGCCAGTGGATACGCGGGAGGCGAGCTGCTTCGCCTGCTCGCGGGGCACCCGACCTTCGACATCGTGGCGGCGACCGCGCACCGCAACGCCGGCGCGCCCGTCCACACGGTCCACCCGCACCTGGCCAGCCTCGGCCTCACCTTCGGCGAGTCGGCGCCGGCCGCGCTCACCGGCGCCGACCTCGTCTTCCTGGCCCTGCCGCACGGCGAGTCCGCGGCTTTGGCCGCCCAGCTCCCCGCCAGCACCAGGATCGTGGATCTGGGCGCCGACTTCCGGCTGCGCGACGCCGCCCAGTGGACCCGCTACTACGGCGGTGACCACGCGGGCACGTGGACGTACGGGCTGCCCGAGCTGCCCGGCCAGCGTGAGCTGATCAAGCAGGCCGACCGGGTCGCCAACACCGGCTGCTATGCCGTCGCCACCACGCTCGCGCTCGCCCCGCTCATCGCGGCCGGCGTCGCCGACCCCGAGGACGTGGTGGTTGTCGCGTCCTCCGGCACTTCCGGCGCGGGCCGTAACCTCAAGCCGAACCTGCTGGCCACCGAGGTGATGGGCGACCTGTCCGGCTACAAGGTCGGGGCCCACCAGCACGTGCCCGAGATCAAGCAGGCGACGGGGGCGCGCGGTCTGTCGTTCACCCCGATCCTGGCCCCGATGCCGCGCGGCATCCTGGCCACGGTCACCGCGCGACCCACCGGCGACATCGACGCCGCCGGGGTGCGGGCGGTGCTCGCATCGGCGTACTCGGATGAGGTTTTTGTGTCCGTCCTGCCCGAGGGGAGCTGGCCGCACACGGCCGCGACCTACGGCTCCAACGCCGCGCACCTGCAGGCCACCATCGACGTCGACAGTGGACGGATCATCGTGCAGAGTGCCATCGACAACCTCGGCAAGGGCGCTGCCGCCCAGGCCGTGCAGTGCGCCAACCTGATGTGCGGCCTCCCCGAGGCCGCCGGTCTTACGGCCATTGGAGTGGCACCGTGACAGTCACCAGCCCCAAGGGGTTCAGGGCGGCCGGGGTGGCCGCCGGGCTCAAATCAAGCGGCGGGCTCGACGTTGCGCTCGTGATCAACGACGGTCCGGACACGACGGCCGCCGGCGTGTTCACCAGCAACAAGTTCAAGGCCGCGCCCGTGCTGTGGAGCCAGCAGGTGCTGCGCCACGGCATCGTGCGGGCCGTCGTGCTCAACTCGGGCGGCGCCAACGCCTGCACCGGCCCGGGCGGCTTCCAGGACACGCACCACACCGCCGAGCACGTGGCCGCGAAGCTCACCGCGTCGGGCGGCACCCGCGCGGTGGTCGGCGCGGGCGACGTGGCGGTCTGCTCCACCGGGCTGATCGGCCAGCGGCTGCCCCTGGACAAGCTGCTCACCGGCGTCAACGCCGCGGTGCGCGGGCTGGCCCGCGACGGTGGCGCCGCGGCGGCCGAGGCCATCATGACCACCGACACCCGGGCGAAGACCACGGTCGCGCAGGGCGAGGGGTGGAGCGTCGGCGGCATGATCAAGGGCGCCGGCATGCTGGCCCCGGGCCTGGCCACGATGCTGTGCGTGCTCACCACCGACGCGGTGGCCGACCCGGGGACGCTGGACACCGCGCTGCGCGCGGCGACCGCGAGGACGCTGGACCGGATCGACTCCGACGGCTGCATGTCCACCAACGACACCGTGCTGCTGCTGGCCAGCGGCGCCAGCGGCATCCAGCCGACGGCCGAGGAGCTCTTCGAGCAGGTGCACGCGGCGCTGGACGACCTCGGTCGGCAGCTCATCGGCGACGCCGAGGGCGCCACGAAGGAGATCCGCATCGAGGTGCGCGCCGCGGCCAGCGAGGTCGACGCGGTGGCCGTGGGCCGCGCGGTCGCCCGGTCCAACCTGTTCAAGACCGCGATGTTCGGCAACGACCCGAACTGGGGCCGGATCCTGTCGGCCGCCGGCACGGCGCAGGCCGACTTCGAGGCCGACAACGTCGACGTCGCCGTCAACGACGTGTGGATCTGCAAGGGCGGGCAGGCCGCCGAGGACCGTTCCAAGGTGGACCTGGCCGGCCGTGACGTGCACGTCCTCATCGACCTGGGCGCGGGCGACGCGACCGCGACGATCTGGACCAACGACCTCTCCCACGGGTACGTGCACGAGAACTCGGCGTACTCGACATGAGCCGGTCCGCGACGCGCACCCGCGACCTCGGTATCGCGCTGGGCAAGGCCAGCACGCTCATCGAGGCCCTGCCCTGGCTGATCCGGTTCCACGGCAGCATCATCGTCGTCAAGTACGGCGGCCACGCCATGCTCGACGCCGAGGTGCAGAAG
Source organism: Luedemannella flava (assembly GCF_039528515.1). NCBI lineage: Bacteria > Bacillati > Actinomycetota > Actinomycetes > Micromonosporales > Micromonosporaceae > Luedemannella > Luedemannella flava. Next base: position 24,152 of record NZ_BAAALT010000198.1, on the reverse strand, counting down.
GCGTTCGCCGCCGACCTGGTGTTCCTGCGCTACGTCGGGCTCAAGCCCGTCGTCGTGCACGGCGGCGGCCCGCAGATCTCGGCGATGCTCGGCAAGCTCGGCATCGACAGCGAGTTCCGGGGCGGCCTGCGGGTCACCACGCCCGAGGCGATCGACGTGGTCCGCATGGTCCTCGTCGGGCAGGTCGGGCGCCAGCTCGTCGGCCTGCTCAACGGGTACGGCCCGATCGCGGTCGGCATGTCGGGGGAGGACGGCGGCCTGTTCACCGCCGTGCGCCGCCCCGCCATCGTCGACGGCGAGCCGGTCGACGTGGGCCTGGTGGGCGACGTCGCCGAGGTCAACGTCGACGCGGTCACCGACCTCATCGACGCCGGGCGCATCCCGGTCATCTCCACCGTGGCGCCCGACGCCGACGGTGTCGTGCACAACCTCAACGCCGACACGGCGGCCGGCGCGCTGGCCGTCGCGCTCGGCGCCCGCAAGCTGATCGTCCTCACCGACGTCGAGGGGCTCTACCCGCACTGGCCCGACAAGTCCGTGATGCTCTCGCAGATCGACGCGGACGGCCTGGAGGTGCTGCTGCCCACCCTCGAGTCGGGCATGGTGCCGAAGATGGAGGCCTGCCTGCGCGCGGTGCGCGGTGGGGTGCCGGCGGCCCACGTGGTCGACGGCCGGGTGCCCCACTCGGCGCTGCTGGAGGTCTTTACCGACGAAGGATTCGGAACAATGGTGGTGCCGACATGACGTCATTGACCCAACGATGGGACACCTCGGTGATGCACACGTACGGGGTGCCGCAGGTGGCCCTCGTCCGCGGCGAGGGGGCCACGGCCGTCGCCGAGGACGGCACGTCCTACGTGGACTTCCTCGGCGGCATCGCCGTCAACGTGCTCGGCCACGCCCACCCGGCGATCATCAACGCGGTCACCGCGCAGATCTCGACCCTGGGCCACGTGTCCAACTTCTACGCCACCGAACCCGCCGTCACGCTCGCCGAGCGGCTGCTGGCGTTGGCCGGGCGGCCCGGCAAGGTGTTCTTCGCCAACTCGGGCGCCGAGGCGAACGAGGCCGCGTTCAAGCTGTCCCGGCGCACGGGCCGCGAGCACGTGGTCGCCGCCGCGGGCGGGTTCCACGGCCGGACCATGGGCGCGCTCGCGCTGACGGGACAGCCGGCGAAGGCCGACCCGTTCCGGCCGCTGCCCGGCCACGTGGACCACGTGGCGTACGGGGACGTGGACGAGCTGGCCGCGACCGTCACCGACCGGACCGCCATGGTCATCCTCGAACCGATCATGGGGGAGGCCGGCGTGGTCGTCCCGCCGCCGGGCTACCTCGCCGCCGCGCGGGAGATCACCGAGCGGCACGGCGCCCTGCTCGTCCTCGACGAGGTGCAGACCGGCATCGGCCGGACCGGGCACTGGTTCGCCCACCAGGCCGAGGGCGTCGCGCCCGACGTCATCACCCTCGCCAAGGGCATCGGCGGCGGCCTGCCGCTGTCCGCGATGATCGCCTTCTCGGACACCGCGTACGGGGACGTGTCGTCGCTGCTCGGCCCGGGCATGCACGCCACCACGTTCGGCGGTAACCCGGTCTGCTGCGCGGCCGGCCTGGCCGTGCTCGACACCATCGAATCCGAGCACCTGCTCGACCACGTCAAGCGGATCGGGGAGCGGCTGCGCCGGGGCGTCGAGGCGCTGGGCCACCCGCTCGTCGACGGCGTGCGCGGCGCCGGCCTGCTGCTCGGCATCGTGCTGCGCGAGCCGGTCGCCCCAGCGGTGGTCGCGGCCCTGGCCGCGGCCGGGTTCCTCGCCAACGCCGCCCAGCCGGACGTGATCCGGCTCGCCCCGCCGCTCATCATCACCGCCGAACAGGCCGACGCGTTTCTCGCGGCCCTCCCGGCGGCGTTGGAGGCGGGACAGTGAGACATTTTCTCCGGGACGATGACCTGAGCCCGGTCGAGCAGTCGGCCGTGCTCGACCTCGCGGCCGAGCTCAAGAAGGACCGCTTCGCGCGGCGCCCGCTCGACGGCCCGCAGTCGGTCGCCGTCATCTTCGAGAAGCCGTCCCTGCGTACCCGGCTGTCGTTCGAGGCCGGCATCGCCGAGCTGGGCGGCCACCCGATCATCGTCGACGCGATGACCACCCACTTCGGCCGGGGCGAGTCGATCGCCGACGCCGCCCGGGTGCTGTCGCGGTACGTGCGCGCCATCGTCATCCGCTCGCACGGCGACGCCCGCGTCGCCGAGCTGGCCGGCGCGTCGAGCGTGCCCGTGGTCAACGCGCTCACCGACGGGTTCCACCCGTGCCAGATCCTGGCCGACCTGCTCACCGTGCGGGAACGCCTCGGCGGCACGGCCGGGCGCACGCTCACGTTCGTCGGCGACGGCGCCAACAACATGGCCCACTCGTACCTGGTCGGCGGCGCGACCGCCGGCATGCACGTGCGGATCGGCAGCCCCGAGGGGTTCGAACCCGACCCGGCCGTGGTGGCCCGGGCCGCCGAGATCGCCGCGGTCACGGGCGGGTCCGTGGCCACCGTGCGCGACCCCCACGAGGCGGTGGCCGGCGCGGACGTGGTGGCCGCCGACGCGTGGACGTCCATGGGACAGGAGGGCGACGGCAAGGACCGGCTCACGCCGTTCCGCCCGTACCAGGTGAATGAGGCTCTGATGAGCGGCGCCGCCGGGGACGCGATCGTGCTGCACTGCCTGCCCGCCCACCGGGGCGAGGAGATCACCGACGCGGTCATGGACGGCCCGGCCAGCGCGGTCTTCGACGAGGCCGAGAACCGCCTGCACGCCCAGAAGGCGCTGCTCACCTGGCTCCTGGCAGGAGGTCGGTAATGACCGCCGTGGTGCCCACCTCCAAGTCGGCGCGGCACGCGCGCATCGTGGAGCTCATCCGCGACCACGCGGTCCGCTCGCAGACCGAGCTGGTCGACCTGCTCGCCGGCGACGGCCTGCACGTCACCCAGGCCACGCTCTCGCGCGACCTGGAGGAGCTGGGCGCCGTCAAGGTCCGCGGCACGGACGGCACGGCCCCGGTGTACCTGATCCCGGAGGAGGGTCGCGGCCCGCTGCGCAGCGCCGAGCAGACCCCGGCCCGGCTGCAGCGGCTGCTGCGCGAGCTGCTCACCGGGGCCGACGCGAGCGGCAACCTCGTGGTCCTGCGCACCCCGCCCGGCGCCGCCCAGTTCCTGGCCAGCGCCTTCGACCGGTCGGGCCTGCCCGACGTGGTCGGCACCATCGCCGGCGACGACACCATCCTGGTCGTCGCCCGGGAAGAGCCCAGCGGCAACACCTCCGCGGGCCATGTTCTGGCGGCCAAGCTGCTCGCCTGGGCCGGCCACGACCTCCAGGCCCGCACGAAGCTCGTATCGCACGAAACTAAGGAGCAATCTGATGACTGAGCGGGTCGTACTCGCCTTCTCCGGCGGGCTGGACACGTCCGTCGCCATTCCGTACCTCGCCGACAAGACCGGCGCCGAGGTCATCGCCGTGGCCGTCGACGTGGGCCAGGGCGGCGAGAACATGGACGCCATCCGCCAGCGGGCGCTCGACTGCGGGGCGGTCGAGTCCGAGGTGGTCGACGCCCGCGAGGAGTTCGCCACCGACTTCTGCCTGCCGGCGCTGCGCGCGAACGCCCTCTACATGGACCGCTACCCCCTGGTGTCGGCGCTGTCCCGGCCGCTGATCGTCAAGCACCTGGTCGCCGCCGCGAAGAAGTACGGCGGGACGATCGTGTCGCACGGCTGCACCGGCAAGGGCAACGACCAGGTCCGCTTCGAGGTCGGCATCGGCGCGCTCGCGCCCGACCTGAAGGTCATCGCGCCGGCCCGCGACTACGCGTGGACCCGGGACAAGGCCATCGCGTTCGCCGAGGAGAAGCGGCTGCCGATCGAGGTGTCGAGCAAGTCGCCGTACTCGATCGACCAGAACCTGTGGGGCCGCGCGGTCGAGACGGGCTTCCTTGAGGACATCTGGAACGGGCCCATCGAGGACATCTACGACTACACCTCGGACCCGGCCGTCGCCCGCGAGCCCGACGAGGTCGTCATCACGTTCGAGGCCGGCGTGCCGGTCGCCATCGACGGCCGCGCCGTGTCGCCGTACGAGGCGATCATCGAGCTGAACAAGCGCGCGGGCGCGCAGGGCGTGGGCCGGCTCGACATGGTCGAGGACCGCCTGGTCGGCATCAAGAGCCGCGAGGTGTACGAGGCGCCGGGCGCGATCGCGCTCATCACCGCCCACCAGGAGCTGGAGAACGTCACCGTCGAGCGCGACGTGGCCCGCTTCAAGAAGGGCGTCGACCAGCGCTGGGGCGAGCTCGTCTACGACGGCCTGTGGTTCTCCCCGCTCCGCAACGCCCTCGACGCGTTCATCGACGACACGCAGAAGCACGTGTCGGGCGAGATCCGGCTGACCCTGCACGGCGGCCGCGCCGTGGTGACGGGCCGGCGCTCGGCCGCCTCCCTGTACGACTTCAGCCTGGCCACCTACGACTCGGGCGACATGTTCGACCAGTCGCTGGCCAAGGGGTTCGTGCAGCTGTGGGGCCTGCCCAGCCGGCTCGCCTCGGCCCGCGACGCGCGGCTCGGCTGACANGGACCGGCCCCCCTTCCCCTGAGAGGATGAACGGCGTGACTAGCAATGCTTCGGCCCTGCGGCTCTGGGGCGGCCGGTTCGCGGGCGGCCCCGCCGAGGCCCTGGCCCGCCTGTCGGTGAGCGTCCAGTTCGACTGGCGCCTGGCCCCCTACGACCTCGCGGCGTCCCGCGCCCACGCCCGCGTCCTGTCGAACGCCGGCCTGCTCGACTCGGACGAGCTGGGCCGCATGCTCGCCGCCCTCGACGACCTGGAGGCCGCCTGCGCGTCCGGCGAGTTCCGGCCGACGGTCGAGGACGAGGACGTGCACACCGCCCTGGAGCGGGGCCTCATCGAGCGCCTCGGCACCCTGGGCGGCAAGCTGCGCGCCGGCCGGTCCCGCAACGACCAGGTCGCCACCGACCTGCGGCTGTACCTGCGCGACCACGCCCGCGGCGTGGCCGCCCGCCTGGTCGAGCTGACCGAGGCGCTGCTGGAGCAGGCCGCCCGGCACCTCGACACGCCCGCGCCCGGCATGACCCACCTGCAGCACGCCCAGCCGGTGAGCTTCGCCCACCAGCTGCTCGCCCACGCCCAGCCGCTGCTGCGCGACCTGGACCGGCTGCGCGACTGGGACCGGCGCACCGCCGTGAGCCCGCTCGGCGCCGGGGCGCTGGCGGGCTCGTCGCTGCCGCTGGACCCGGTCCGGGTGGCGAAGGAGCTGGGCTTCACCTCGGCCGCGCCCAACTCGATGGACGCCGTGGCCGACCGCGACTTCGTCGCCGAGTTCCTGTTCGTCGCCGCGCTCGTCGGCGTGCACCTGTCGCGCCTGGGCGAGGAGGTGGTGCTGTGGACGTCGCAGGAGTTCGGCTGGGTCGAGCTCGACGACGCCTTCGCCACCGGGTCGTCGATCATGCCGCAGAAGAAGAACGCCGACATCGCCGAGCTCGCCCGGGGCAAGTCCGGCCGGCTCATCGGCGGCCTGGTCACCGTCCTCACGATGCTCAAGGGCCTGCCCCTGACGTACGACCGGGACATGCAGGAGGACAAGGAGCCCGCGTTCGACGCGGTCGACACGCTCGAACTCGTGCTGCCCGCCCTCGCCGGCATGATCTCCACGATGACCGTCCGGGTGGACCGCCTGGTCGAGGCCGCCCCGAAGGGCTACACCCTGGCCACCGAGGTGGCCGAGTGGCTGGTCCGGCAGGGCGTGCCGTTCCGCGAGGCGCACGAGGTCACCGGCTCGCTGGTGGCGCTGTGCGTGTCCCGCGACTGCGGCCTCGACGAGGTCTCCGACACTGACCTGGCCGGGGTGAGCCCGCACCTGACCCCGGACGTGCGGACGGTCCTGGACGTGCGGGGTGCCCTGCGGGCCCGTACGACGCCCGGCTCCACCGGGCCCGGCCCGGTCGCCGACCAGCTCGCCGCCGTCGGCGACCAGGTCGAGACGTGGCGCGAATGGGCCGCCGAGCGGGTCGTGCCGCGCTGACATGAGTGCGGCCGCCCGGACGGGGTCAACCCGACCGGGCGGCCGCTGGTGTGCTCAGGACGAGAAGAACAGGCCGCCGAACCCGCGTTTGCGGTGCCCGTGCCCGTAGCCGTAGCCGCCGTAGCCCGGCTGCGGCGGGTACGCCGGCGGTGGCTGGTGCTGGGGGTAGGCGTGCTGCTGCTGGGGCGGCGGTGGCGGCGGCGCGGCCATCTGCGCCTCCAGCCTGGTCAGCGCTTCCAGTTCACCGAAGTCCAGGAAGATGCCGCGGCAGCTCTCACACTGCTCCAGGTGAACGCCGTTGCGTTCGTAGGTGCGCATGTTCGCCTGACATTTCGGGCAACGGAGAACATTGGTTGGTCCGGTCATACCGCCATTGTCGACCGGCCGCGCAACCCAGGTCACGTCGGACATGCCGTGAGCCGCTCGCAGGCGCGCAACAGGTCGCCCTCCAGGGCGTCGGGATACGTGCCGACCGGGGCGGCGACCCGCTTCGCCGCCATCGACACCAGGACCGCGCGGGTCACCGCGTCCAGCGCCGCCCAGCCGGCGGGGTCTTCCGCCGGTCCGCCGCCGGGGCGCAGCGCCGGCCCGCCGGCCGTCCAGTACGCGTCCAGGAACAGCCGGAACTCCTCCTCGAGAACCACCCCGAGCGCGCGCAGGGCCGCGAGCCGGGCGAAGTCCCACACCGGCGGCCCGACGCCGAGGTCGTCGACGTCGATCAGGCGCCACCCGCCGTCGCGGGCGACGAGCTGGCCGAGGTGCCAGTCGCCGTGGACGACGGTGAGCGGGCCGGGCGGCGCCGCGGCGCCGCGCGCCCAGTCGGGCACGGTGCGCCAGGCGGCCGCCACGATGGCCTGAGGCCGTCCACCGTCGCGCAGCGCGCCCACGTTGTCGGCCGAGCGCTGGGGAGCGCCGCAGGCGGGCAACCCGTCGGCGGGCGTGGGTAGGGTGTGCAGCCGCGCCAGCAGCGTCGCCGCCTCGACCCAGGGGACCCGTGCCGGGTCCACGGCGACCGGGCGACCGTAGGGCCATACCGACACCAGGCGCCCGCCCATCGCGATCGGCTCCGTTTCCAACGGCGCCAGCAGCACCTCGGCGAGCGGCGTTCCCGCCGCGGCCGCGAGCGGGGCCCGCAGGCCCGCCCCGTCCGTGCCGGGGGCGTGCGCCTTGACCACCACGGCGCCGCACCGCACCAGCAGCGCGCCGGAACCGGGCCGCTGGTCCGCCCGTGGCAGGGGCACCACGTCGGCGTCCGGCCCCGCGTAGCGGCGGCCCACGCCGCCCAGCGCGTCCAGGAGCGGGGCCTCGGTCATCCGCCCAGTCTGCCGTGCGTCGCCGGCCGGCACCGGCGCGACCGGCGTGGCGTTTCTAGGATGCGTTCGTGCGCACCTGGCGGGTACTCCTGGTGGTCCTGGTCACCGTCGTGGCCGTGGTCGCGGTGCTGTGGCTCGCCCAACGGCGCCTGATCTACTTTCCTGACCGGGCGGCGCCGGCCGCGCCGCCGGACGTGCGCGAGGTGGCGCTGGAGACCGCCGACGGTCTGCGGCTGTCCGCCTGGCTGCTGCCGCCGACCGGCGCCGACCGCGGGTACGCCGTGCTCATGACGCCGGGCAACGCCGGCAACCGGGCCGGCCGGATCGTCCTGGCCCGTTCGTTGGCCGCCGCCGGGCTCACCGTCCTGGTGGTCGACTACCGGGGCTACGGCGGCAACCCGGGTGGTCCCACCGAGGAGGGCCTGGCGCTGGACGCCCGGGCGGGCCTGGCCTACCTTTCCGCCGCGGGGTTCGTGCCCGGGCGGGTCGTCTACTTCGGTGAGAGCCTGGGCGCGGCGGTCGCCACCGGCCTGGCGGCCGAGCATCCGCCGGCCGGCCTGGTGCTGCGCTCGCCGTTCGTGGACCTGGCGGCGGCGGGCCAGGTCCACTACCCGTTCCTGCCGGTACGGCTGCTGCTGCGGGACAGGTTCGCGGTCGCGGAGACCATCGCGCGGGTACGCGTACCCACGGTGGTGATCTACGGCAGTGCCGACGCCACGGTGCCGCCCGACCAGAGCCGCGCCGTAGCGGACCGCGCCGCCGGGCCGGTGACCGTCGTCGTCATCGACGGCGCCGACCACAACGACGCGGAGCTGTTCCACGGACCGCGGATCACCTCGGCCGTGACAGACCTCCTCCACCGGCTCGGCTGACGGGCGGTACGTCGCAGTCGGGCGACGCGCTCTCCGGCCAGATCCTGCTGATCTTTTCCCGCGCCGCGGTCGCGTCGGGTTCCTCCGGGAAGTGCGCGTCGCCGGGCCGCAGCCCGGGGCCCGCGTCGTTGCGCAGGCCCCACATCCACTCCTCCACGGCGGCCCAGGCGTCGGCGAAGGCCTCGCTCGTGCGCGCGTCGTGGGTGCCCGGTCGGTCCGCGACGAAGCGGGTCGCGTCCTCGATGCTCTCGGCGGCCGCCGTCAGGACGCACCCCAACAGGTCGAGCGCCTGGTTGCGGACGCTGACCGTATGCAGCGCGTACCGGTCCAGTTCCGCCGAGATGGACAGCCAGCGCGCCACGTTGCCCCGGCTGCCCGCGCCGGCCCTGCGGCGTTCCTCGTCCTTGCGGCGGTCCTCCTCGAGGATCGCTTTGGTGTACCGCACCCAGCGCAGGTCGGAGTCGATGGTCGGGAGCGCGGCGTTGATCTTGCCGCCCGCCAGCTCGATCAGCCGGTGCCGGGTCGGCCAGTCGCGGTAGTTGAGGCAGAACGCGCCCAGCTGCCGCCAGCGGATCGCCTCGGTGCGCAGCGCGACCGGGTTGATGCTCTGCTCCGCGCCCTTCGCGACGGCCCGGGCGGCCCAGTGCTCGCGCGCCTGCCGCGCGAACAGTTCCACCAGGTGGACCAGGTGGCCACTGATCGAGAGCAGGGCCACGTTGCGGGGGATGAGCGGCGGCGCGGACGTCCGCGGCAGGAACCGGTCGGCGAAGATCCGGTACCCGTCGGTGACCCGCAGGTCGTTGAGGTCCTGGTCGCCCTGGCCGAGCCAGGGTGCCGCGCCGCCGGCGAAGTGGCTGTCCGCCGCGAACACCGCCTGGGTGAGCTGGTCGATGGCGTGCCGGACAAGGGCGCGATGGTCATCCGCGGCGCGGTCGACCACGTCGATGGTGTCGCTGTCCAGGCCGGGGTACAGCTCGGGCGTGAGCATGCCGACCGCGTAGACGCAGGCCGCGTTGTAGTGCTCGTGCCAGCCGTGGTCCGTCGCGCCGTGCCCGTCGAGGGCAGCAACCACCAGCTTCTGTACGCCCTTCGCCGGGGGTGGCCACTGGTCGACCGGCCACCCGCCGTCGTTGCCCACGAGTTCCTTGACGAAGGTGCGCATGCCGGTGTCGTTGAGCGCCGGCAGGTCCGGCGGTAGCGGGCCGGGATCGTGGTGTGCCTGCCCGCTGACGGCCGCGACCAGGTCGAGGTACCGGTACTGAAGGGTGGCCCAGATGGGCAGCACCCGGATCGCCCCCCGGCTGATCGGCAGGGCGGGATCGGCCCGTCCGGTGCCGTAGTCCAGCTTGAGCGCCCGGGCCTCGTGCAGGGCGGCGTACTGCAGGACGCGGCGCAACGTCGGCCGGTGGTTCTCGATGTCGCGTTCGGCGAGCACGGGCTCGCTCAGGCCCCGACCCTCAGCCAGGGCCTGCCGGACGCCGTGGGCGTCCACCATCAGGTCCGCGTAGTGGCGCAACAGGCGGCGCAGCCGGGCGATCACCCGGGTGGCCTCCTCGGCGCGTTCGGACTGGTCGTCCTGGCTGAAGGCCTTGCGCTGGTTGCGTACCCACTGGTCGGCGAGCCGGTCGCTCGCGGCGAGCGAGCCGACCATGCGGTAGCGGGCCAACTGGAGCGCGGCGGGGCCGCTGGGGCTGCGCGTGTGCTCCTGCGGCTTGGGTCCGGCGCCGTAGCGGGTCAGGCCCTGGTAGTGCGTCCACGCGTTCAGGTCGTACCGGCACTCGATGGCCACCACGTCCACATAGGTCGCGAGCGCGTCGAGGTAGAGCCCCAGCTGGTCGAGGACGGTCGCCTTCTCCACCCGGATGTACGGGCTGAGCGGGTCCTCCTCGAGCGCCGCGTCGAAGTGGCGCAGTGCCTCCTCGTACCGGCCCGCCGCGGCGAGCCGGCGTGCCTCGTGGAAGTTGTAGAACAGGCCGGCGTTCAACTGCACCCCGTGCCACGGGATCCACGGCGGCTGGTGGGAGAGCGCGGTGCGGGGCAGGACGAACGCGGCGACGTGGTAGGCGGCCTGGTGAGCCGCGTCGGCCCAGTTGCGCCCGTACACGGTCGCGACCTCGTTCTCCCTGGTGGGCCGGCAGGCAACCTCGACGGTCAGGCCGTGCCTGCCGCCGTCCGCGCGGGGCACGAGGGTGACCTGGTAGGCGGTCCGGCGCAGGCGACCGACCGCCATGGCGAGCAGTCCCCACCCGGAGGTGCCGGTGGCCGCCGTCCGTACATCGGTGAGGAAGTCCTGCGGGGTCGACTCGCCGGGGACGACCGACGGGCTCGACAGGTGCACCACCGTCAACGCCTGGCGTAGCTCGGCGACGATCTCGTCGCCGAGATTCTCGTTGTCCGACTTCGGCAGCAGGATCTCCACCGCGGCGGCCCGGGTGGCCTGTCCGGCCATCCGCATCCGCTGCCACAGGTGCAGCAGTGCCCAGCCGGCCAGCGCCGCCGGCACCGCGAGCCAACCGGACGCGTGGCCGGGTCCCCACGCGCCGAGCCACAGGGCGAGCGCCGCCGCCGCGAGGACACCGACCACCGCCGCCGCGAACCACACCACCGCCCATCCCCGGCTGGGGATACGGACCGATGATCCGCGGGTTGGTCCCGTCCGAGCCCGTCGAAGTCGCATCCACGCCGTCCCATCCGAAGATCCGGTGTAGACAGCGTGCGGTGTCGGGGCGGGCGGTGGTACCGCTGAACCGGCCGACTGAATGGGCCGCCGAGCGGGTGACGCCACCCGAAACGGGTAAGGCGCGGACATGACTGGACTCGTCTCGACCGCCATGGTCACTGTCGATGCCCCGCCGGAGCGCGTCTGGGACGCGCTGACCGACCCCGCGACCATCGAGAGGTACCTGATGGGCGCCCGGGTCACCGCCGACTGGACCCCGGGCAGCCCGATCACCTGGGAGGGGGAGTTCGACGGCCGGCCCTACGCCGACAAGGGCGAGGTCCTGGCCGCCGACCCCGGCCGCCTGCTGCAGGTCTCCCACTACAGCCCGCTGTCCGGCCAGCCCGACGAGCCGGAGAGCTACCACACCCTCACGTACGTGCTGGACACCGTCGCCGGTGGCACCCGCGTCGTGCTCACCCAGGACAACAACGCGAGTACGGACGAGGTCGCGCACACGGGCGCGTTCTGGCAGGCGATGCTCGACCGCCTCAGGGACGTGGTCCAGCGTGACTGACGCCCAGGTGGGCCAGGACGGCGTCGCGCTGGCCCACGATGGAGTGCCCGACGCCCGGCAGGACGCGCACGTCCGCGTGCGGGACGGTGCCGGCCAGGCGCCGGGCGGTGTCCCGCGAGTCGAGCATGGCGTCCCGCTCGCCGGCGATGACCAGCACCGGCATGGCCAGGCTCCGCAGCGCGTCGTCGTCGAAGACCGGCAGCCGGTCCCGGCGGGGCAGGAACTGCCGGTGGGTGAGCGTCATGCCGTCGAGGAAGTCCTCGGCGCCGGCCATGTCGAGCCCGGCGACCGCCCGCAGCGTCCGGCGTACCCCCCAGCGCCCGAACGGCTTGAGCAGGAGCGCGGGGAGCAACCACCCCCATGTCTGCCGGCCGATGCCGCCGGGGCACAGCAGCGCCAGGTTGGTCACGCGGCCCGGCCGCCGGGTGGCGTAGTCGATGGCCAGCCACCCGCCCAGGGAGGCGCCGACGACGGCGGTCGTGGTCACGCCGAGGCCGGCCAGCACGTCGTCGAGCCAGCGGGCGTGCGCCTGGGTGTCCAACGGCGGGCGCGCCGGCGCGCTCAGGCCGGGCTCCCCGATCACGTCGACGGCGTACACCCGGAAGTGCTCCGCCCAGGTGCCGACGTCGCCCATCCACATGGCCGCGTTGGTGCCCGACCCGTGCAGCAGCACCAGCGGCGGCGCCTGCTCGCGGCCGGACACGACGACGAACGTCTCACCCTCACGCGTCGGCACCCGCCGGTGCTCGTTGGGCACCGGCCAGGCGCGCAGCAGCTCGGCGTACCGCTCGCGGACCTGCCGTCCGCCGGCCTCGGTCCGGTAGATGGGCGTCATGGCGTCACCACCGTGTCGATGAACTCCAGCAGGCGGGCGCTGTCGCCCAGCCCGCCCAGGACGATGACCTTCAGCCGGCCCCGCGCCGCGTCGTAGACCGTCTCCACGCGCAGCGGCGCGTCGCCGGCGCGGCGGGTCGCGGTGGCGCCCATGAGCAGGGTGCCCACCCGGTCGGCCGTCTCCGGGCTGACCGCGTCGACCTCGACGATGCTCGACACCTCGACGTGGCGCTGCCGGCGCACGGTCTGCTCCGTCGGCGCCGGGCGCCCGGTGAACGCCTCGAGGTCCTCGCGCGCGATCCGGTACTGCTTGCCGATGCGGACGGCCTTGATCCGGCCGTCTCGCACGTAGCCGCGCACGGTGCGCACGTGCAGGCCGAGCACCTCGGCGACCTGGTCGACGGAGTACAACTGCGGTTCCATAAACCGACCTTAACACCTCTAAGACAGGGAAGAATAAGGATAGATAAGGAGTGTTAGATCACGGGCGGTAGGCTCGGCGGTGTCATGGGAACCGAGTGGGCGGCGCTGGCCGGCGCCGATGTGACGGTGGCGGCGCGGTCGCTGCTCGGGTGCCGGCTCACGACCGGCGCGGGCACCGCCGACGCGGTCACCGTCCGCCTCACCGAGGTCGAGGCGTACGCCGGCCCCGCCGACCCGGCCTCGCACGCCTACCGGGGCCGCACCCCGCGCAACGAGGTCATGTTCGGCCCGCCCGGGCACCTGTACGTGTACTTCAGCTACGGCATGCACTGGTGTCTCAACGTCGTGTGCGGGCCGGACGGGACCGCCGCCGCGGTGCTGCTGCGCGCCGGCGAGGTGATCGCGGGCGTCGACACGGCCCGCACGCGGCGACCGACCGTACGCCGCGACGCCGACCTGGCGCGCGGCCCGGCCCGCCTGGCGCAGGCGCTCGGCCTCGACCGCTCGGCCTACGGCACGTACCTCCTGGGTCCGGGGACGGTCGCGAGCCTCGCGGCGCCCGCGCGGCCGGTGCCACCCACGGCCGTCGCGCGCGGCCCGCGTGTGGGGGTGTCGGCCGCCGCGGACGTCGCCTGGCGGTTCTGGCTGGTCGACGACCCGACGGTGAGCCCGTACCGCCCGCACACCCCACGTGAGCGGCCGCGGCGGGCAGGGTCCCAGGGCCCGGCCCGGCCGGGACTTTAGTCCTTGGCCAGGGGGTGAGGCCGGCGCCACGCTCGGTACATGAGTTTGTCGAACCAGGCCGGCCACCTGCGGTGGGCCGCGCACACGGCGCTGCGCGCCCCGTCCGTCTTCAACAGCCAGCCGTGGCGCTGGCGGGTGTCGGACGACGCGGTCGAGCTCTGGGCCGACCGTGACCGGCGCCTGACCGCCCTGGACCCGGACGGGCTGCTCCTCGGGGTCAGTTGTGGTGCCGCGCTGCACCACCTGCGGACGGCCCTGGCGGCCGACGGCGACGAGGCCCTCGTCGAGCGGCTACCCGAGCCGGCCAGTCCCGACCTGCTGGCCAGGGTCACGCTGCGCGGGCGGTCGGTGCGGGCCGCCAGTGAGATCGACGTCGCGCGCTACACCGTCATCGCGCGGCGGCGTACGGACCGTCGTCCGGTCGCCAACGTTCCGCTGGACCCCTCCACGGTGGCCCGCCTGTGTGACGCGGCCGAAGCCGAGGGAGCGCATCTGCTGATCCTGCGCCCGGACGCGGCGCGGATGCTCGGCGCCATCGCCACCGCCGCCGCCAGGGCCGAGTTCAACGACGCCGGCTTCCTGGCCGACCTCGCCGCGTGGACGCGACGCGACGCGCACACGGCCGACGGGATGCCGGCCATCAACGTCCCGTACGGCCACGACCGCGTGGTGCCCATGCGGGACTTCGCGATCACCGACCGCAGGGCCCCGGCCGAGCGCCGCACCCTGGACCGCTACGCGACCTACGCGGTGCTGTGGGGGGACGAGGACGGACCGCTGTCGTGGCTGCGGGCCGGCGAGGCCCTGTCCGCCGTGCTGCTGGACGGCACGGTGGAAGGGCTGGCGATGTCGCCGGTCAGCACCGTGGTGGAGGTCGACGGCGCGCGTGCCGCGCTGCGCAACCTGCTGCCGGCGCGGGGCGCGCCCTATCTCGCCCTGCGCCTGGGCTACCCGGTTTCCGCGGTGAACGAGGAGGACCCGTGCACCGGGCGGCTGCCCGCCGGCCGGCGCATCGAGATGGACACGGCACCGGCGCGCACCGGCGTACCCAGGTCGGACTCCCCGGTCCACACCACGCGAACGGGACCTTCGGCCCTCGCCAGTTAGGGCCGTAACGCACCACCGCGCGGCCTCCCGAAGCCAGAGAATCGGAGGTGAGAACGCCAGCGCCGCGCGAAGCCCGGCCGGGCTGTCGCCGGCGCGGCACCGACCGGGAGGAACCGCTATGTCCAAGCCCGCGACCGCGCCCGTGCTGGAGCGGCCCGCCGTGAAGCCAGAGCGGGGCGGAAAGGCCCCGGACGCCGCCCGCGAACCCGCCGCCGAGGTGGACGGCCTGGTCGAGAACGCGCTCAAGGCGCTGGCCGACTTCGAGAGCCTCACCCAGGAGCAGATAGACCACATCGTGAAGAAGGCCTCCGTGGCTGCCCTGCACGAGCACGTGTCGCTCGCCCAGGACGCGGTGGCGGAGACCGGACGTGGCGTGTTCGAGGACAAGGCCGTCAAGAACATCTTCGCGTGCGAGCACGTCACCCACCACATGGCCGGGATGAAGACGGTGGGGGTCATCGCCCGCGACGACATCAACGGCATCGTGGAGATCGCCGAGCCGGTCGGGGTCGTCTGCGGCATCACGCCCGTGACCAACCCGACCGCCACCACCATCTTCAAGGCGCTCATCGCGCTCAAGACCCGCAACCCGATCGTGTTCGCCTTCCACCCGGCCGCCCAGCGGTGCTCGTCGCGCGCCGCCCGGATCGTTCGCGACGCGGCGATCGCCGCCGGCGCGCCGGCGCACTGCGTGCAGTGGGTCGAGCGGCCGTCGCTGGCGGCCACGACCGCGCTCATGCACCACCCCGGCGTGGCGACGATCCTCGCCACGGGCGGCAACGCGATGGTCGCGGCCGCGTACTCGGCCGGGAAGCCGGCGCTCGGCGTCGGCGCCGGCAACGTGCCCGCGTACATCGAGCGCACCGCGAACGTGGCCCGCGCGGTCAACGACCTGGTCCTGTCGAAGTCGTTCGACAACGGCATGATCTGCGCCTCCGAGCAGGCCGTCATCCTCGACGCCGACGTCTACGACGTGGCGCTGGAGGCGTTCGCCGGGCTGCGCGCCCACCGGGCGAGCGCGGCGGAGAAGGAGAAGCTGGAGAAGCTCATCTTCGGCGTCGCCGCGCGCGGCGTCGGCTGCGACGGTGCCGCGCTCAACGCCGACGTGGTCGGCAAGAGCCCACAGTGGATCGCCCGGCAGGCCGGCTTCGAGGTGCCCGCGGGTACGTCGATCATCCTGGTCGAGGTGGATGAGGTCGGGCCGGCCGAGCCGCTGACCCGGGAGAAGCTCTGCCCGGTCCTCGCGGTGCTGCGCGCCGACAGCCGCGCGCACGGCCTGGACCTCGCCGCGCAGATGGTGGAGTTCCACGGTCTCGGGCACAGCGCGGTCATCCACACCGAGGACGCGGACCTGGTCGAGGAGTTCGGCAAGCGCGTCAAGGCCGTGCGGGTCCTGTGGAACTCGCCGGCGTCGCAGGGCGCCATCGGCAACATGTACAACGCGCTCATCCCGTCGATGACGCTGGGCTGCGGCAGCTACGGGCGCAACTCGGTGTCCAACAACGTCTCGGCGGTGAATCTCATCAACGTCAAGCGCGTCGCCCGGCGGACCAACAACATGCAGTGGTTCAAGGTCCCGCCGAAGATCTACTTCGAGCCGCACGCCATCCGCTACCTCGCCGACATGCCCGACGTGAAGCGCGTCACGGTGGTCACCGACCCGACGATGACCCGGCTCGGCTACGTCGACCAGATCATCACGGTGCTGCAGGCCCGGGCGGAGCGGGTGTCCCTGCAGATCATCGACGACGTGGAGCCCGAGCCGAGCGTCGCCACGGTCGACCGGGGCGCCGAGCTGATGCGCGGCTTCCAGCCCGACACGATCATCGCACTGGGCGGCGGTTCGGCGATGGACGCGGCCAAGGTGATGTGGCTGCGTTACGAGCACCCCGAGGTGGTCTTCGCCGACATGCGGGAGAAGTTCTTCGACATTCGCAAGCGGGCGTTCGCCTTCCCCACCCTGGGCGACAAGGCGCAGCTCGTCTGCGTGCCGACCACGTCGGGCACGGGCGCGGAGGTGACCCCGTTCGCGGTCATCACCGACACGAGCAACGGGCACAAGTACCCGCTGGCCGACTACGCGCTCACACCGAGCGTGGCGATCGTCGACCCGACGCTGACGGCCAAGCTGCCGCCGGTGGTGACCGCCGACAGCGGGTTCGACGCGCTCACCCACGCCATCGAGTCGTACGTGTCCGTCTACGCCAACGACTTCACCGACGGCCTCGCGCTGCACGCCGTCCGCCTGATCTTCGCCAACCTCGAGCAGGCGGTGAAGCACGGCGACGACCCGGTCGCCCGGGAGAAGATGCACAACGCCGGCACGATCGCCGGCATGGCGTTCGGCAACGCGTTCCTCGGCATCGTGCACGCGATGTCGCACACGCTGGGCGCGACCTTCCACGTCGCGCACGGGCGCACCAACGCGCTGCTGCTGCCGCACGTCATCCGCTACAACGGCACCCCGCCGACGAAGCTCACCGGCTGGCCCAAGTACGAGAGCTACGAGGCGCCGGCGCGCTTCGGCCAGATCGCCGCGGCGCTCGGCCTGCCGGCGGCGACCCCGGCCGA
Source organism: Luedemannella flava (assembly GCF_039528515.1). Classification (NCBI taxonomy): domain Bacteria; kingdom Bacillati; phylum Actinomycetota; class Actinomycetes; order Micromonosporales; family Micromonosporaceae; genus Luedemannella; species Luedemannella flava. The sequence continues at coordinate 6,983 of NZ_BAAALT010000198.1, read as the reverse complement.
GGGCGTCGAGTCGCTCGCGGCGGCGGTGGAGCGGCTGCGGGACGCGGTCGGCATCGAGCGCGGCTTCGCGCAGATCGGCGTCGATGAGAACGCGTTCCTCGCCGCGCTGCCACAGCAGGCCCTCAACGCCTACGCCGACCAGTGCGCTCCCGCGAACCCCCGCATGCCGATGCTCGCCGACATGCAGGAGCTCATGAAGGCGGCGTACTACGGCAAGCTCGCGGGTCGCGACTGACCGCCNCCCCCCCCCCCCCCCCCGTTTGTCTCAGGACACGGGGACGGCCGACCGAAAGGAGGGGTGACTTCTTTCCTCCATAAGGATGTGTTCCGCCGTGTCCAAGCGCTATCTCGGCTTCCTGGCCGCCGCCCTGGTCGGCGTCTGCGTGTCCCCGGTCATGGCGACCGCCGCTCACGCGGCCAAGTCCACGCCGTCGGTGACGGTGAACGCGTCGCCGGAGCCCGTGCGCGCCGGCAGTTCGGTCAAGGTCGCCGGGCGGGTGGGGTCCGGCACGTCCGGCAACAACGGCCGGGTCAACATCTACTTCCGTAAGGCGAGCGCGTCGACGTTCACCTACGTGGGCTACACGTCCGCCTCCGCCTCCGGCACCTACGCGAAGTACCTCAAGCAGAGCACGTCCGGCGTGTGGAAGGTCCGGTTCCTCGGCAACACGCGCCGCAACGCGAACTGGTCCGGCACCGACTACGTCGAGGCCCAGGCGTACCGCAATGTGACGACCACGCGGTTCTCGAAGTCGGGCACCGGTGACTACACGTCCGCGCCGATCACCATGTACGTCGACAAGCCGGCCCTCGTGACGATGACCGCGCAGTGCGTGGAGCCCGACTACAACTTCCTGTCGGTCGACTGGATCGGGCATCCGGAGTTCGACTGGGAGATGGCCGACCTGTCGTTCCCGACCAGCGGGTACGCCGCCTCCGGTTCGTCCTATATGTACCCATCTGTCAGGGACGGCTTCATCGACATCACCACGCAGGACGACTGCTCGTGGACCGTCAAGATCACGCAGGTGGTCAGGAAGCTGGTCAAGGTCTGACCGGATGGGCGGGCTGCGTCAGCCGCGGCGGCGTGTCACGCTCGACGCATGGACCCCGGGCGGGAGGCGTGGCGCACCGAGGCCGACGCTGAATGGTTGGCGCGGCACTCGTCGGACAACTTCGGCAAGCTGCGCCGGCGGTTGAAGCGGTTCGGGCTGCTCGGCAATGCGGTCTCGAACGCCGAGCTGGGCCCCTTCGCCGGCGCCCCGCGCAACCCGCAGTTGCGCCGCACCGGCAAGTCCTACGCGGTCATCCGTTACACCGAATACCAGATCAGTTACACCACCGTCCACGTTGACCTCGCGTGGTGCCGTCGCTGCGGCGGCCGTCTGGAAATACATTCGGTGGTACGCGTGAACGAGCGCGTCGGCCGCAACGTCGTCGGCGCCGTGCGGGCCTGCCGGCGCTGCAACGCCGGTTCGTGGCTGTTCCACTCGCGCATGCCCGCCACCCGCCGGGCCGCCGCCCGGTCGCGCTACGTCGTCCTTTAAGGCGGCCCGGGACGTCCGCTAGTGTGCACGGCTGTGACTGCTGTGACCGGTGCGATCGCCTCCCTGACCCGTTCCGCCGTCGGCCGCCTGGTCGGTCGCCGGCCGGCCTCGCCCGTGCCGCACCCGGCCCCGCCGCGCGGGCGCCACCTCGACTACGCCCCGCAGCTCGACGGGCAGGCCGACCCGGGCGAGGTCGTGTGGACCTGGGTCGCCTTCGAGGACGACCCGAAGCAGGGCAAGGACCGCCCGGTGCTGGTCGTCGGCCGGGAGGGGCGTAGGACGCTGCTCGGCCTGATGCTCTCCAGTAGGGACACCCGCGACGGGCAGCGCGGCTGGTTCGCGCTCGGCGCGGGCGCCTGGGACGCCGAGGACCGCCCGAGCTGGGTGCGCCTGGACCGGGTGCTGCGCATGCGCGAGGACGGCATCCGCCGCGAGGGCGCGGTCCTGGACCGCAAGCGCTTCGACGCCATCGCCGCCCAGCTCCGCCACACCTACGGCTGGCGCTGACAACGAGGCACCATGGTGGGGTGACTGCGGACCTTGCCCACCTGACGGACCTCATTGCCGGCGGGGGAGTGGCCGTCCTCACGGGCGCCGGGATCTCCACAGAATCCGGCATTCCGGACTATCGCGGCCCGAGCGGGGTGTCGCGGCGTCACACCCCCATGACGTACCAGACCTTCACCGAGGACGCGGCGGCCCGCCGCCGCTACTGGGCGCGCAGCCACGTCGGTTGGCGGACCATCGCGCGCGCCGCGCCCAACGCGGGCCACCGGGCCGTGGCACAACTTCAGGGGTACGGGCTGCTCGCCGGCATCGTCACGCAGAACGTGGACGGGCTGCACCAGGCCGGCGGCGCGCACGGCGTCAACGAGCTGCACGGCAACCTCGACCGGGTCGTCTGCCTCGACTGCCGGGCGGTCACCGCCCGGTCGGTCCTCGACGGTCGGCTCTGGGCCGCCAACCCCGGCTTCGACACGCGACGGGTCGACGCGGTCAACCCCGACGGCGACGTGTCGCTGGCCGACGAGGCTGTCGCCGGCTTCCGGACCGTCGACTGCGCCGCGTGCGGCGGCACGCTCAAGCCCGATGTCGTGTTCTTCGGCGAGGCGGTGCCGCGCGAGCGCGTACTCGCCGCGTTTGATCTGGTGGACGCGGCGCGGGCGCTGCTCGTGCTCGGGTCCTCGCTCGCCGTGCACTCCGGGCGGCGGTTCGTCACCCACGCCGCCCGGCGCGGCATCCCGGTCGCGATCGTCAACCAGGGGCCGACGCGCGCCGACGACCGCGCCACCGTGCGCGTCGACGCGCCGCTGGGCGCGTGCCTGACCGCGCTGGCGCGGGACGTCGTGGCGTTGCCGCGGGCCTGACGGACGACCGTGGCCCGGCCGCTTCGGGCGACCGGGCCACGGGGCGTGACTCACGTCAGGCGGGCGACTCCGACCTGTCGCCGGCCCACTGGGTGTGGAACGTGCCCTCGGTGTCCACCCGGCGGTAGGTGTGCGCGCCGAAGTTGTCCCGCAGGCCCTGGATCAGCGCGGCGGGCAGCCGCCCGCGGCGCAGCCCGTCGAAGTACGCCAGGGACGACGAGAACGCCGGGGTCGGGATGCCCGCGGCCGCCGCGTCGGCCACCACCCGCCGCCAGCTCGGCACGCCGTTGCCGACCGCCTCCGCGAAGTACGGGTCGACCAGCAGCGACGGCAGCTTCGGGTCGTTGTCGTACGCCTCGCGGATGCGGTTGAGGAACCGGGCCCGGATGATGCAGCCGCCCCGCCAGATCATGGCGGTCGCGCCCCGGTCGATGTTCCAGCCGAACTCCTCCGACCCGGCCTGGATGTGGTCGAAGCCCTGCGCGTACGCGACGACCTTCGACGCGTACAGCGCGCGGCGCACGTCCTCGATGAACGCGTCCCGGTCGGCGACGGTCAGCGGCGTGCCGCCCGCGTCCGCGAACGCGCGCTGCGCGGCGGCGCGCTGGTCGGCGTGGCCGGACAGGGCCCGGGCGAACGTCGCCTCCGCGATGCCGGTGATCGGGATGCCCAGGTCGAGCGCGGACTGCACCGTCCAACGGCCGGTGCCCTTCTGCTCGGCCTGGTCGAGCACGACGTCGACGAACGCCTTGCCGGTCCTCGCGTCGGTGTGCGCGAGCACGTCGGCCGTGATCTCGATGAGGAAGCTCTCCAGGTCGCCGGAGTTCCACGTCCGGAAGATGTCGGCGATCTCGGCCGGGGACGCGCCCAGACCCTCGCGCAGCAGGTCGTACGCCTCGGCGATGAGCTGCATGTCGGCGTACTCGATGCCGTTGTGCACCATCTTGACGAAGTGACCGGCCCCGTCGGGGCCGATGTGCACGCAGCACGGCTCGCCGTCGACCTGCGCGGCGATGGAACGGAAGATCGGGCCCAACTTCTCGTACGACTGCGCGGAGCCGCCCGGCATGATGCTCGGGCCGAGCAGGGCGCCCTCCTCGCCGCCGGACACCCCCGTGCCGACGAAGTGCAGGCCCCGATCGCGCAGCGTCGCCTCGCGCCGGCGGGTGTCGGCGTAGTGCGCGTTGCCCGCGTCGATGATGATGTCGCCCTCTTCAAGGAGGGGCACCAGCTCGTCGATGACCGCGTCGGTGGGACCGCCGGCCTTCACCATGATGATCACCGCGCGCGGCCGCTCCAGCGAGGCCACGAAGTCCGCCATGGATTCGCTCGGGATGAACGTGCCCTCGTCGCCGTGCTCGGCCACGAGGCTGCGGGTGCGCTCGACCGAACGGTTGTGCAGGGCCACGACGTACCCGTGGCGGGCCAGGTTGCGGGCGAGGTTGCGGCCCATGACCGCCAGCCCGGTGACCCCGATCTGCGCGAGCTGGCCGCTCGCCTGCGTCTCACTCATCGGCTCTCACGTATCTGTGGTCGGAGTTGAGGTCTGTCGGGCGCCATTATCGTCGGGCCGCTGATCGGGGCCGTCGTCGCCCGTCAGCCGTCCCGCAGTGTCGGACGGAACCAGTGTTGACCAGTTGGAAAGGGTGTTCCTGATCTCCTGCGCGGAAATGCCGTGGCGGACCGGGTGCCGACGTTGCCATCATGGCCCCATGACCCCGGACATCCGGATCCGGCGCATCCGCGCCGACGAGTGGCCCCAGCTGCGTGAGCTGCGCCTCGAGGCGCTCAAGGACACGCCCACCGCGTTCGCGGAGCGCTACGACGACGCCGTACGCCAGCCCGACGAGTTCTGGATGGGACGCGCCGCCCGTGGGGCGGCCAGCATCGAGGCCGCGACCTTCGTCGCCGTCACCCACGGCGCGTTCGTCGGCATGACCGTGGCGATCCTCGACGGACCGGTCACCAGCCTGGTGGGCGTCTACGTCAGCCCGCCGTGGCGGGGCCGGCCGCGCGGGGTCATCTCGGCGCTGTTCGACGCCGCCGTCGGCTGGGCGCGCGAGGCCGATCCCGCCCGCCGCGTGCTGCTGCACGTCACGGAGGTCAACGAGCGCGCGGCCGCCTTCTACCGCCGGTACGGCTTCGTGCCCACCGGGGTGACCGTCCCCTATCCGCTCGATCCGGGCATCACCGAGATCGAGATGGAGCTGCCGGCCTGACGGATGGGCCGGCCGCGGATGGGGGAGAATCGCGACCGTGACCGACATCATCGACGAACTGCAGTGGCGCGGGCTCATCGCGCTCTCCACCGACCTGGACGCGTTGCGCGCGACCATGGCCAAGGGCCCGATCACGTACTACTGCGGGTTCGACCCGACGGCGCCGAGTCTGCACTTCGGCAACCTCATGCAGATCCTCACCATGCGGCGGCTGCAGCTGGCCGGTCACAAGCCGCTCGCCCTGGTCGGCGGCGCGACGGGCCTCATCGGCGACCCGCGTCCGTCCGCGGAGCGCGTGCTCAAGACCAAGGAGCAGACGGCCGAGTGGGTCGAGCGGCTGCAGTCGCAGATCGGCCCGCTGCTCGACTTCACCGGCCCCAACGCCGCCCGCATGGTCAACAACCTGGACTGGACGCAGGGCCTGTCGACGCTGGACTTCCTGCGCGACATCGGCAAGCACTTCCGGGTCAACACCATGATCAAGAAGGACGCCGTGAGCGCGCGGATGAACTCCGACGCCGGCATCAGCTACACCGAGTTCAGCTACCAGATCCTGCAGGGCATGGACTTCCTGGAGCTCTTCAAGCGGTACGACTGCCGTCTGCAGACGGGCGGGTCCGACCAGTGGGGCAACCTGACCGCGGGCACCGACCTGATCCACAAGGTCACCGGCGAGTCGGTGCACCTGCTCGCCACCCCGCTCATCACCGACGCGTCCGGCGAGAAGATCGGCAAGTCCACCGGCGGCGGCAGCGTCTGGCTCGCCCCGGAGATGACCAGTCCGTACGCCTTCTACCAGTACTTCATCAACGTCGAGGACTCCCTCGTCGGCACGCTGCTGCGGGCCCTGACGTTCCTCGACCGTGAGGAGATCACGGCGCTGGAGAAGGAGACCGCGGACAAGCCGGCCGCCCGGGCCGGCCAGCGCCGGCTGGCCGAGGCCGTGACGACGATCGTGCACGGCGAGGAGGAGACGGCCCAGGCGATCGCGGCGAGTCAGGCTCTCTTCGGCCGGGGCGCCCTGGCGGAGCTGTCCGCGCCCACGTTGCGGTCCGCGCTGGCCGAGGCCGGCCTGGCGGGAGTACGCGGGTCCTTGCCGCCGGTCGCGGCGCTGCTGAAGGAGTCGGGTCTCGTCGCGAGCATGAACGAGGCGCGCCGCACCATTACGGAGGGTGGCGCGTACGTCAACAATGAGCGCGTGACCGACGTGGAGGCCGTGGTCGACCCGGCAGATCTACTGCACGGGCGTTACCTCGTTCTGCGGCGCGGGCGCCGCACTGTCGCGGGCGTGGAATGGACAGCTGAATAAGCAGGTCAGCGGCCATTCTTTTCGTTAGATCGGCGTCGTCGGGCAGCGGCCCGGCGGCGCCGAACCCGTTGCGGCATCGCACGTTCCGGTGAACGTGACGGGGGTCATGCGCTGCCGATTTGACGTTGCGGTGCCGCGCCGGATAACTTTCTCCCTGCCCGTGAGGGGCGCCGAGAAACCGGGGAGAAATCGCTGGTCGGAGCCACATGCACGGGACCGGGCGGGGCGATTTGGAATCGCGCGAACGACCGGGTAGAGTTACGAAGCCGGCAACGAGCCGGGCGGATCACCGCGAGGGTCACCCTCGATCTGGTGGATCGGCCGGGTTGCTGGACCTCCAGGAGCACGACCGCAGCCGACGGAAGTCGGGGGCGATGTCGCGCGCTGGGCTGGGCAGGTTGCCCTGAAAGGTCCGAGAAAATCGGATTTGACAGGAAAGACCGGGTCTGGTAGAGTTAAGAAGCCGGTTACGGGCTCGGATCGCAAGATCCGAAACTGAGCTGGGTGTTTGTTCTTTGAGAACTCAACAGGGTGCTTGATA
>NZ_BAAALT010000197.1:0-562 GCF_039528515.1 Luedemannella flava | reverse complement strand
AGCCCGGCGGCGCAGGCGCGGCCCGCCGCGCGGGCGGTGCGGTCCGCGGCGCCGCCCGGGCCGTTCTCCACCAGTCCCAACCGCCCGAGTACGCCGTACGTCGCCGCGTACGCCTCGATGCCCGCGTCGAACAGCGCGGCCGCGACGGCGGCGCGGTCGCGGGTGGCGCCCACCACGGTCGCCGCCCCGTAGGAGCGGTCGATGACCAGGTCCACGGGCTCGCCGGGGCGCACCACGACGCCGCGTCCGACGCCCGTGCGGGCCAGCTCGTCGGTGACCGCGTCGGCGACGGTGGCGCCACCCACGCGGGGGTCGGCCGCCGCGCCGCGCTTCGGCGTGACGCCGGGGCCCAGGCTCACCAGCACGGGGTACGCCGCGGCGCCCGTGACCCGTAGCGACAGGGTGCCGCCCGTGAGGACCGCGCACCAGGTGACGTCCGCGCCGGTGCCGGCCACGTCGACGCCGGCGGCGGCGAGCGACTCGCCCGCCGGACAGTCGTCCGCGCCGGTCGGACCGCCGGGCACGCCCGCGGTGGGCGCACCGGCGGTGGTCGCGTCGGCGG
>NZ_BAAALT010000196.1:0-2122 GCF_039528515.1 Luedemannella flava | reverse complement strand
CGGTGGCCGCGGTGGCGGCACGCAGCGCCTCGCGCCACGCGTCGCGCAGCGGCTCGACGAGCCCCAGGCAGGCGGCGACCCGGTCGGCGTCGCCCTTGATGTTGGCGCCCACGAGCTCGGTGACGAGGAAGCCGTAGATGCTGGCCAGCCCGGCGGCACCCGGCCACGAGTCCGTGTCGAGGGTCACCCGCAGCTCCATGACGATGTCCTGGGCGTGCAGCAGCAGCGGCGTGCCGGTCTCCCGGTCGCCGGCCCGCAGCGCCTGCTCGGCCTGCGCCAGGTCCAGCACGAGGCGGTCGTAGAGCATCGTGAGCAGGTGGCCGGGGGAGGCGGTGTTCACCGAGTCGCTGAGGTAGCGGGCGCGGAGTGCGGAGTGTGCCATGCTAGAGATCAACTCCCTGAGGAGAGGCCGGCGAGCTGGCCGGAGAGCCAGCTGGACTGGGACTGGAGCTTGCCGAGGGCGACCTCCAGGTTGCTGAACTGCTTCTGCAGAGCCGTCTGCCGGGCGGTGAGCCGCACGTCCCAGGCGGCGATCTGGTCGTTGAGGTTGTCCACGAGCTTGTTGCGGCTCTGGGTGCTGCTGGTGACGTTCTTCTGGGCGGTTTCGGCCATGGTCGTCATCGCCGCGCCCAGGCCGGCCGCGCCACGCTCGGCGGCAGCCGGGTCGGCCGCGTACGCCTTGGCGAACGCGTCCTTGTCGAACTTGAGGTTGCCGTCGCGGTCCAGTTGCACGCCGACCTGCTTGAAGCTGCCGTACCCGGCGAGGCCGGAGCTGACCGTGCCGAGCACCCGGTCCGTGAGCTCACGGACCATGTAGTCGCCGACCAGCGGGCCGTTGGTGGTGCCCCCCTGCGACCAGGCGCTCTGCTTGGAGATCTCCTTGAGCGCGTTGTTGGCGGCGTCCACGAACGCCTGGGTCTTGGCGGCGATCGCGTCGGCGTCCGCGCTCACGTCGACCGTGACGTCGTTCTCGACCCGCTTGACGGTCAGCGTCACACCGGACATCAGGTTGGTGAAGGTGTTGCTGGAGCTGGTGACGGCGTAACCGCCGGTGGCCGGGTCGCCGACCTCGACGCGGGCGTCGACGGCCGTGACGGCGTTCTTGACGGGCGCGTCGAGCCCGGTGACGGTGAACGCGTTGGCGGTGCCGGTCTTGGTCGAGGTGAGCTGGAGCACGGTGTCGCCGGTACTCGTGGTGATCACCGCGGCCTTGAGGTCGAGGCCCTTCGCGTTGATCGCCTTGGCCACGCCCGCGGCCGAGGGGTCCGCGCTGACGTCGATGGTGACGGGATCGCCGGAGCCGATCGTGACGGTCAGCGAGCCACCGGCGACCACGCTGCCGGTGCCGGCGACGACCGCGGTGCTGACCTGGCCCCGGGCCAGGCTGGTGACGTTGAAGGTGGCGTTGCCGGTGACGGCGCCGTTGGCCGCGGAGGCCGTGACCGCGTCGGAGGAGGACGTCGCCTTCACCGACGACCAGGTCGTCTTGGCGGAGAGATCCTCGGCGGCCTTCTGCAACGCGGCCAGTTTGGTGTTGATGGACTGGTACGCCGCGACGACCTTCTGCTCGTTGCTGACCTTGGTCTTGAGCTGGGTCTGGGGAGCTGCCTCCACCTGCATGAGCTGCGAGATCAGCGCGCTCGTGGAGAGACCGCTGATGAGACCATCGACGCTGCTAGTCACCGGACACGTACCTTCCCGAAGAATCATGGACACCGGTCCGGCGGGGCGGGGCTGGGGGACCCGCCCCGCCGGCGGTGCTGTTNTCCTGGGCCATGTCGGTGTCGCGGATGCGCGACTCCGAGGCGGACAGGTTCTCCACCGCCACGTTCAGGTTGTTGATCTTGTGCTCGAGGCGGTTCTGGGTGGCACCCAGGGTCGACCGCTGGGTCGACACCGTCTTGATCGCGGTGTCCAGGGCGCCGATCGCCGCGGTGGCGAGCGCGGTGGTGGACAGCCCGGTGCCGGCACCGAGCAGGGTGGTGGCCCGCATGTCGCCGATCGTGACGGTCAGCACGTCCGTGCCGTTGGCGCCGACCTGGAAGGTCAGCGGGCTGGGCGAGAACGAGCCGTCGAGCAGCGCCTTGCCGTTGAAGGTCGTCTTGGTGGCGATGTCGTTGAG
>NZ_BAAALT010000195.1:0-545 GCF_039528515.1 Luedemannella flava | reverse complement strand
GCTCGCGGCCCTGACGGTGGCGATCGTCGGGGTGCGCACGTTCGCGATCGCGCGGGGCGCGGGCCGCTACCTCGACCGGCTGGTCAGCCACGACGCGGCGCTGCGCGTCCTCGCCGACGTCCGCACGGCCGCCTTCGCGGCGATGGTCCGGCTCCCGGCCCGGGCGGCGCCTGCCGCCCCGGGCGGGCCCGGGGGAGACCGGCTCGCGCGGCTGGTCGAGGACGTCGACAGCGTGCAGGACGTGCTGTTGCGGTGCCTGCTTCCGGCGGGGGTCACGGCCGTGACCGGCGTGGTGGCCGTCGGCGTCACCGCCGCTGTCCTGCCGGCCGCCGCGTTGCCGCTGGTCATCGGCCTGATGCTGGCCGGGATCCTGTTGCCCGGCGCGGCCTACCTCGCCGCGCGGCGGGTCGCGGTCGGGCTCGCCGACGCGCGGGCGGGCGTGATCGGCGCCGCCGTCGACGTCTCGTACGGCGCCGCTGACCTCATCGCGGCGGGTGCGCACGGTGCCGCGCTCGCCGACGCCGCAGGGCGCGCCGACCGGGTGG
>NZ_BAAALT010000194.1:0-25953 GCF_039528515.1 Luedemannella flava | reverse complement strand
GGCGGCGCAGCTGGCGCGGCGCGACCGCCGTCGCGGGCAGGTCGAACAGGGCGTCGGCCCCGCCCGCCGCGCCGGCGCTCAGCTCGCCGGGGCCGAACAGGCGGATGACGCCGTACTCGCCGTCGTAGCCGGGGGTGCGGCGGACCTCGCCGCGGCGCAGCCGGGCGATGGCCTCGCCGAGCAGCTCGCCGCCGTGGCGGGTCACGTCGGCCAGCGGGGCGGCCGTGAGGATGTGCAGCTCCGGGCCCAGGGCCGCGACCAGGGTCGAGATGCGCCCGGCAACCGACTTGCTCTTCGGCCCCACCCCGTTGATCTCGCCGAGGATCTCGGCGAGCTGCACGAGGTGGGTCACCCCCGGCCGGCCGGCCGGTCGGAAGTCGTCGGGGCGGTCGGCGAGGTCCTCGACGCGGCTGAGCACGCCGACCGTCAGCGGCTTGGCGCACTCCGGGCAGGCGCCGCCCGCGTCGCGGGTGCGCTGCGGCGCCCAGTTCACGCCGCAGGCGCGGTGCCCGTCCGCGTGGTATTTCCCCTCCTCGGGGAAGAACTCGATCGTCCCGTGCAGCCCGTCGCCGGTCTCCAGCGCCCGGCGTACGCCCGCGTAGTTGATCTCAGAGGTGAGCAGGGTGGCCTCGCGGGCCAGGGCCTGCGGGCTGTGCGCGTCCGAATTGGAGACCAACTGGTACGCGTCGAGGCTCGACACCCGCCAGTTCATCTCCGGGTCCGAGCTCAGGCCGGTCTCCACCGCCTTGATGTGCCCGGCCAGTTCGGCGTAGCAGTCGGCGATCGCGTCGAAGCCCGACTTGGAGCCCAGCGCCGAGAACCACGGGGTCCAGATGTGCGCGGGCACGAGGAAGCCGTCCGGGCTGGCCTCCAGCACGACCTCGAGCAGGTCGCGCGAGTCCAGGCCGATGATCGGGCGGCCGTCGGAGCCCAGGTTGCCGCCCAGGCCGCCCTCGCCCCGGCCGAGCCGGGCGTTGAACCGCGCCACGGCGTCCAGGTCGGGCAGGTAGATCAGGTGGTGCACCTTGCGGGTGCGCCCGTCGCGGCTGTAGATCGTGGAGATCTCGACCGAGAGCATGAACCGGACGGGCTCGCCGTCGGTGACGCTGCCGGGCAGCCGTCGCAGGACGGCCGCCTCGGCGTCCCCGCTGAGCCGGAACAGACCGGGCGCCTCCTCGTCGGGGACGAGGTTCTGGCGCAGGTGGTCGTACCACGCGGGGTGGGTGAAGTCGCCCGTGCCGAGCACCGAGATGCCCTTGCGCCGGGCCCACCAGGCGAGATTGTCCAGCTCAAGGTCGCGACTGCAGGCCCGCGAGTACCTCGAGTGGATATGCAGGTCCGCGACAAAGGGGGCTTGCGTCAACGGGGGCACCCCGGCATCTTGCCTCATCCGAAAGTGTCGGGCCCCATTGCGCGCCGACACGCCGAAGCCGTCGACACAAATCCCTTGATCGTGCTAAATGGGGCGTTACTGTGTCGACCGCAGCTCGATGAGCGTGATATCGGGCGGCGCGCCGACGCGTACGGGCGGGCCCCAGAAGCCGGCGCCGTTGGTAACGTAGACGGGCATGCTGTCCACCTCGCCGAGGCCGCTGACCACGGGCTGCCCCGTGGCCCGCACGATGTACGTGAACGGCCAGATCTGCCCACCGTGCGTGTGGCCGGACAACTGCAGGTCCACGCCGCGCTTGGCGGCCTCGTACGCCTGCACGGGCTGGTGCGCCAGGAGCACCACCGGGCGGGTCGGGTCGCGGTCGGCGAGGGCCGCGTCGAAGTCGGGCGCGTCACCGTAGGAGGCGCCCACGATGTCGTTCACGCCGGCGAGGTCGATGCCGTTGGGCAGCGCGAGGCGTTCGTTACGCAGCGGCGTCACGCCCAGGGACGACACCTCGTAGATCCATTCGGCGTACCCCGAGAAGTACTCGTGGTTGCCGGTCACGAAGTACGACCCCTGCCTGGCGCGCAGCTCCCGCAGCGGCACGGCGGCCGGGCCGAGCTCGGCCACGCTGCCGTCGACGAGGTCGCCCACGATCGCGACGAGGTCCGCGTCGAGGCCGTTGACCATGTCGACGATGCGGCGGGTGTGCCCGATGCCGCGCAGCGGGCCGATGTGGATGTCGGAGACCAGCGCGATCCGCAGGCCGTCGGCCGAGCGGGGCAGCTTGCCGAGCGGGATCTGGACGCGCTTGAGCCGCGGCGGCCCGAGCGCGGTGCTCACCCCGGACGCGGTGATGCCGGTGGCGAACAGGCCGGCGGTGATGGCGACACCGCGGGCGAGGAACAGCCGGCGCGCCTCGCTGCTCGCCCGGTCGGCCTCCTCGGTCGCGTCGGTCCTGTCGGTCCTGTCGTCGGTCCCGTCGCGGGGCTCCGGCACCGTGGGCGGCACGCCGCCGCCCACGGGCACGGCCACGGGCGCGCGTCGCGGGGCGGGCCTGGCGCGGCGGGCGATCAACCGGCGGGCGATGAGCGTGGGGACCTCGGCCGCGACCAGGAAGACGACCAGGTAGAACATGACGGCCAGCCACAGGTACCCGGGCCAGGCCAGGACGCTGTCCACGCTGTGCGGCAGCACCCGGACGCCGAAGAACGTGGCGAGCAGCAGGACGGCGGCGGCGCTCACCGCGAAGGTGCCGACGGTGCGGCCCCGCGTGCCGGGCCGCGTCGTGGCCCGGACGAGCTTGCGCCACAGGTAGTAGTGCAGCCCGACGACAACCGCCAGCGCGGAGGCCAGGAAGATCACGGTCAGCCGCCCGCGAACGGCGGGAGGACGTCCACGGTCGCGCCGGGCGGCAGCGGCGCCTCATGGTCGTGCCAGGCGATCCCGTCGACGAGGAAACTGCACGCGGGCAGCACCCCGGCCAGCCGGCCGTGATGCTCGGCCGCGAGGTGGTCGAGCAGCGAGGCCAGGCTGGTCGCCTCCGCCGCCTCCTCGTTGACTCCGGCCGCCGCCCGGGCGCCCGCGTAGAACCGCACCGTCACCATGCCGCCATCATCACCACCGCCCGCCACCCCCGCCACCCCGGGCCACCCGAAGGTGCGCCACCCCGCAAGATCACCCACAAAAGGCCATCTACGCGCGAAATCCGAGGCCCGAATTCCGCACGTAAGGCCAACTTCCGCGCTCAGTCAGCCGCCGATCGCGGACATCGGACGGTCGGGTTGGAGGAAGGTGGGGTCGTCGATGCCGTGGCCTGCGCGCTTTCCCCACATGGCCGCGCGCCAGCGGTCGGCGATCTCCCCGTCAGGGGCACCCGCGCGAAGGAGTGCGCGGAGGTCCGTTTCGTCCTGGGCGAAGAGGCAGTTGCGGATCTGGCCGTCGGCGGTGAGCCGGGTGCGGTCGCAGGCGCCGCAGAAGGGCCGGGTCACGCTGGCGATCACGCCGACCTTGGCGGGTTGGCCGTCGTGGCCGGTCCAGCCGTCGACGAGCCATGTCTCGGCCGGCGCCGCGCCCCGGTGCGCCGGGTCGGGCCGCAGCGTCACCTCGGCCTGCAGCGCGGCGAGGATCTCGTCGGCGGTGACCATCTCGTCGCGCCGCCACCCGTGCTGGGCGTCGAGCGGCATCTGCTCGATGAACCGCAGCTCGAACCCGTGGTCCAGGGCGAACCGCAGCAGCGACGGCGCCTCGTCGTCGTTCACGCCCCGCATCAGCACCGAATTGATCTTCACGGGCCGCAGGCCGGCCGCGTGGGCCGCGGCCAACCCCGCGAGTACGTCCTCGATGCGGTCGCGCCGCGTCAGCGTGGCGAAGCGGTCGGCGCGCAGCGTGTCCAACGACACATTCACCCGGTCCAGGCCGGCGTCGACCAGCGGCTTCGCGAGCCTGGTCAGGCCGATGCCGTTCGTGGTGACCGACAGCGTGGGGCGCGGGCGCAGCGCGGCGGCCGCCGCGACGATGCCGAGCAGCCCGGGCCGGATGAGCGGCTCCCCGCCGGTGAACCGGATCTCCGTCACCCCGAGATCGACCACGGCGATGCGCAGCAGGTGCCCGATCTCGTCGTCGCTGAGCACGTCCTGGTGCGGCAGCCAGGCGAGTCCTTCCGCCGGCATGCAGTAGGAGCAGCGCAGGTTGCACCGGTCGGTGAGGGAGACCCGAAGGTCCGTCGCGCGCCGGCCGAACCGGTCGATCAGGCTCGACATCCTTTGACCCTAGCGCCCTGAGATCGAACCTGGTTATCCGCGGAGCGTGGCGCTCGCCGCACCGACGACCGCGTCGCGGTAGCCGCCGCCGAACTGTGCCGTGTGCACCAGCCACAAATGCAACTGATGCAGCGGTACGCGGGCCTGCCAGCCGTCCGCGAGCGGCCACACCTCCTGGTACGCCGCGAGGACGCGGTCCAGGTGGGGGGCGCCGCCGAAGAGGGCGAGCTGGGCCAGGTCGGTCTCCCGGTGGCCGCCGTGGGCGGCCGGGTCGACGAGCCAGACCCGGTCGGTCGTCCAGAGCAGGTTGCCGGGCCACAGGTCGCCGTGCAGGCGCGCGGGCGGCTCGTCCGGCGGGGCGTACTCGGAGATGGTGGTGAGCAGGCCCTCGACCAGGGTGACGTCCGCCGCGGACAGCGCGCCGTTGTCCTTCGACAGCCGCAGGTACGGCGCGAGTCGGTGGGTCGCGAACCACTGCGGCCAGTCGCCGCCGGGGGTGTTGTCCTGGGGCAGCGAGCCGATGAAGCCCGGCCAGGGCGCGCCGAGCGCGTCGGCGCCGGCCCGGTGCAGGGCGGCCAGCTCGCGGCCGAAGCGCTCGGCGGCGGCCGGGGTCGGCGCTTCCTCGTCGATCCAGGCCAGGCCGAGCAGGTCGGGCAGGTCGACGAGCACCTCGGGGATCGGCACCGCCCCCGCCTCGGCGAGCCAGCGCAGGCCGGCGGCCTCGGCAGCGAAGAAGCCCTCCGGGGCCGGCCCGCGCGCCGACTTCACGAAGATCGACGCCCCGTCCTCCAGGGTCAACCGGCGCGCCTCGCAGATCGATCCGCCGGCCACCGGCGTCTCCCGGATGCGCTGGTGCGTGAGGAAAGTGGGCAGATGGTGCGGGTGTTGACGCAGGTACGCGAGGTCCACGGCCACGAGCGTATCCGCGCAGGTGCTGTCCCTTCGCGCCGAGCAGGAGTAAGCATGAGGTCATGACCGAGCGAAGCGAGGGAATNCATGACCGAGCGAAGCGAGGGAATCATCAGGCGGGGTGGTAGTCATGGCGGCGCCTCGCGAAGCGAGGTGACGCCATGACCGAGACCATGCGGGCACCTGCTCTGCCGGCCGGGCTGACCATCCGGCCCTACCGGCCGTCCGACCATGGCGCGGTCCGGCGCCTGTGGGCGGAGTTCACGGAGCACCGGCGGCGGCTCTACCAGGACCCCCGGCTGGGTGGGCGGGACCCGGGGGCGGGATTCGAGGAGTACCTGACACGGCTCGACCTCTCCGGCATCTGGGTCGCGGACGAGCGCGACGAGGGCGTCGTGGGCTTCGTTGGGCTGATCATGGACGGGCGGGCCGGCAGGGTCGACCCGATCGTGGTGAGCGCCGCGCGGCGCGGCCACGGCGTGGGCCGAGGGCTTGTCAGCAAGGTGGCCGACGAGGCCCGCCGACGCGGCCTGGCCCGGCTGACCGTGTCGCCCGGGGCCCGCGACGACTCGGCGCTGCGGTCCCTGCACGCCGCCGGCTTCGACACGGTGGCCACGGTCACGCTGAGCCTGGACCTGCGTGGCGGGCCGGGGTCGGACGAACCGGCCGGCGACTCCATCCTGCTGCACGGCCTGAACTTCTCCACCTGACCGACGCTCGCCTGTGGATAACTTCGCGAGTTATCCACAGGCGAGCGGTACCGGCTTCCGATCGAGCGGTCCGGCTCGGACGCTCGATGCCATGACTCCCGACCCGTTCGGCGACGTTGTGCGGCTCTCGTCGCCGGCCGACATCATCGCCCTGATTCCGTACATGCTGGGGTTCCACCCGGCGGACAGCCTGGTCATCGTCGCCATGCGGGCGCGCCGGCCGGTGCTCAACGTCCGGGTCGACCTGCCCGGTCCCGGGCCCGGCCGACCCTCCGCCGTCGAGGTGCGCGACCTGCTGCGCCAGGTCGGCCGGATGGTCACCGACCAGGCCGCCGACGCCGCGATCCTGGTCGGCTACGGCCCGCGCGCCCGGGTCGCGCCCATGCTCAAACGCGCCTCGGCCCTGCTCACCCGCCGCGGCGTGCCCCTCTTCGACGTGCTCCGCGTGACCAATGGGCGGTACTGGTCGTACCAGTGCGCCAACAAGGCCTGCTGCCCGCCGGAGGGCACCCCGTTCGATATCGCGTCGTCGCCCGTGGCGGTGACCGCCGCGGTCGCCGGCCTGGTGGCCCTCCCCGATCGCGAGGCGTTGGTGAGCCAGGTCGACCCGGTCCCCCCGGAGGCCCAGCTGGACATGTGGGACGCGGTGGGGCGCGCCGACGAGCGACTGCTCGCGTTGGCCGACTCGGCGGACCTCGCCGACGACCCGGTCGGCGCGCTGCGCGACGCGGCCGACGCGGCGCTCGACGCCGCGCTGGCCGAGTGCCGCGCGGGCGCCGCGCTCCGCGACGACGACCTCGCCTGGCTGTGTGTCCTGGCGTCCCTGCTGCCGGTGGGCGAGCGCCTGTGGCAGCGCGTCCTGGACGCCTCCGCCGATCTGTCCACGCACCGTGTCCTGTGGCTCGACGCGCTGCGCCGCGCGCCGATGGATCTGGTGCCGGCCGTCGGCTGCCTGGCGTCCTTCGCGGCGTTGCAGGACGGCGACGGCGCGCTCGGCGCGGCGGCGCTCGACCGGGTGCTCGCGGTGGACGCCGACTACCCGCCGGCCCGCGTCCTCGACGCGGCCTTCGCGGCGGGCCGGCGGCCGGCCGCCCTCAACCCGCTCGAGCTGAGCGACCCGCACCGCTGACCGCCGGGTGTGGTCCGGGTAACCGGGCGAGTTGGTTGCGGTACGCGGGCCGGCCGGCTCACGATCAGTGGGTGGCGGGGTACAGCGCGATTGTCGTCGCGGGCGGGGGTGGCCGACGGATGGCCCGGCCGGGCCCGAAGCCGGCGCTCGCCGTCGGTGGGGTGCCGATGGTGCTGCGGGTGCTCGGGGCCGTCGAGGCGGCGCGACCGCGCGTCGTCGTCGGGCCCGACACGCTCGCCGGCCTCCTGCCGCCCGACGTGATTGTCACCATGGAGTCGCCCCCGGCCGGCGGCCCGGCCGCCGCCGCGGCGGCGGGGCTTGCGGTCCGCCTCCCGGATCACGGCCCGCGACCGGACATTGTCGTGCTGCTCGCGGCTGACCTGCCCTTCCTTACTGCCGACGCGGTCGACACGCTCGTCGCCGCCGCCCGCGACGGCGGCCGGCCGGTCGACGGGGCCGTGGCGGTCGACGGCGACGGGCGTGAGCAGTGGCTCTGCGGCGCCTGGTCGGTGGCCGCGCTCCGGGCCAGGATCTCCCAGGTCGGAGAGCTGTCCGGCACGTCACTGCGCGCCCTGCTCGGCGGGCTGACGGCCACCCACGTGAGACTCGCCGACGTCGCGCAGCCCACACCCACCTTCGACTGCGACACTGTGGACGATCTGAACCGCGCGGAGGAAATGACCCATGGCCGAGCGTAGCGAGGGAATCAACCAACTCAGCCATGGTCATGCCGACGCCGACCGAAGGGAGGTGGCGGCATGACCAGTCTGGATGAGTGGACCGCCAGTGCCTGCCGGGCGCTCGCCCTCGATCCCGCCGACGTCGACCCGACCCTCATCCTCGACCTGGCCCGCGACGCCGCCCACAACGTGGCGCGGCCCGCCGCCCCGATCACCACCTACCTGCTGGGCATCGCGGTCGGTCGCGGCGCCGACCCGAAGGCGGCCGCCGCGCTGCTGCACAGCACGCTGTCCGCGTGGCCGCCGTCGGCCTGACAACGGCCGCCGGGCCGGTTGCGCCCGCGTGCGAGACTCGCGGCCATGTGGTCTCGGGCCCGTCGCGCCGCCACGGCTGCTGATCAGGCCCGGGGCGGCCTCGCGCTGGACGTCGTCCTGTACGCGTCCTCCACCCTCTTCGCGGTGTATACGGCCGTCGTCTCCGCACTGGACTCGCACCGCGCCTGGGGCGCCCTCGCGGTCACCGGGTACGGGCTCGCCACCCTGGTCGCGCTCGTCCAGTTGGCCCGTTACCGCCCCACGGACCTGACCGTCGTCCGCGCCCGGGCGTGGGTCGCCGGCCTCACCTGGCTCACGACGGCACTGATCCCGCTGGTCATCGCGGCACACGAGCGGGCCGCCGGGATCCTGGGCCGGACGCAGGAGGAGGTCCTCGTCATCGAGGACGGCGGCCGACGCCTCGCCGCGACCGGAACGCCGTATCTCGGGCGGGCCGCGATCGCCGCCCTCTCCAGCGGTGACCAGCTGTTCGGCTACCTGCCGTACCAGCCGGCGATGGCCGGCTTCGGGCTGGTCCGGGCCGCCGACGCGACCAGCGGCTGGTGGTCCGACGCCCGCGTCTGGTTCGCGGTGGCCACCGCGCTGGCCCTGGGCACCGCCCTGTACCTGCTGCGCCGCGCCGGCGCCGACCCCGGCCGGCTCGTCCGCGCCGCGCAGGCCGCCACCGTCCTGCCCGTGTGCGCCCTCACGCTGGCCACCGGCGGGGACGACCTGCCCGTGCTCGGGTTGTGCCTGCTCGCGTTCGCACTGGTCGCCATCGGGCGGTGGGGGTTGGCCGGGCTCGCCGTCGGGGCAGCCGCCGCGTTGAAGCTCTTCGCCTGGCCGGTCGGCGCGGTCCTCGCCGTCCTCGCCGTGACCCAGGGCCGGCGGGTCATCGGCCGCTTCATCGCCGGGGCGCTCGGCCTGCCGACGCTGACCCTGCTCCCCGCCCTGTACGTCGACCCCGACGCGCTCGTCGAGAACGTGCTGCGCTTCCCTACCGGTCACGGGATCGTGGTCAGCCCGGCTCAGTCGCCGCTGCCCGGGTACCTGATCGCGACAGCCCTGCCCGACGGGCGGCTCGTCGCGTTGGGCCTGCTCGGCGGCGCCGCCCTCGCGATCGGGATCTGGCTCGTCCGCCGCCCGCCGCGCTCCGCCGCCACCGCCGCGCTCATCACCGGCGTCGGCCTGCTCGCGGCGCTCCTGCTGCTGCCGAACACCCGGTTCGGGTACCTGCTCTATCCCGTCGCGTTCCTCGTCTGGGCCGGCTGCCTGCGCCACCGGGCGCCGGCCCGCACGCCGCCCCTCGTCCCGCGGCAGACCCGCCGGACCGCTATCCGACCTCGGCCAGCGCCGTCGGAGTCGACGGGCTGACCAACCGCGGCTCCGGCACGGGCCTGGCCTCCCACGACAGGTCCCGCACGCCCTTCGAGAACAGGGCCGCCACCGACGCGACCGCGATCACCACGGCGCTGCCCAGCATGCTGGCCGAGGCGCCGACGAACGCCACCGCCGGGCCGGCGATCAGCATGCCGAGCGGCCCGAGCATCAGCGAGCCCAGCGCGTCGTAGGAACTGACCCGCGACAGCGCGGCCTGCGGGATCTCCCGCTGCAGCGTGGTGTCCCAGACGACCGTCAGCGTGTCCAGGGCGACGCCGGCGAAGAACGCGACCACCGCGGCGACCAACAGCGGCGCCCCGACGCCCAGCGCCAGCGGCACCAGGGCCAGCGGCAGCGCCATGAGCACCACGAGCCGCACGGGTCGGCGCGGCCGCACCCGGATCGCGATGAGGACGCCCACCAGCATGCCGACGGCCTCGGCGCCGAGCACCCACGACCAGCCCTTCGGGCCGCCGAGACGCTCGTTGGCCACGACCGGGCCGATCACGCTCCACACGCCCTGCAGCACCATCACCACGAACGAGAACTGGACGACCGGCACCCACAGCCACGTGCGCGAGCGGAACTCCTGCCAACCCTCGCGCAGGTCGCGCAGCATCGAACCGCGCTCGCTCAGGGGCGTACTCACCGGGGGAAGCCGCAGGCCCGCGGTGAAGGCGGCGGACGCGAGCAGCAGCCCCGCGTTGATCACCATGGTCCAGCCGGCGCCCAGCACCGCGACGCAGCCACCCGCCAGGGCGAACCCGCTCACGCGGGCGCCGTTCATGCCCAGCCGCAGCAGGCCGTTGGCCGTCTGCAGTCGCTCGGCGGGAACGACCTCGGGCACGACGCCGGTGCTCGCCGGGAAGAACATCGCGGTCGCCATGCCGGCCACCGCGGACAGCGTGACCAGCAGCCACAGCGGCGCCCACCCGGTGATGAGCAGCACGGCCAGGCCGCCCCACGCGGCGGCGGCCGCCAGGTCGGCGGACATCATCACCCGGTACCGCGGCAGGCGGTCCGCGATCACGCCGCCGAGCAGCATGAACACGACCATGCTGAGCGACTCGGCGGCCACCACGACCGACAGGGTCATGGCGGTGGCGCCGGGCAGCGCGAGGACCCCGAACGCGAGCGCCACCGGTCCGAAGGCGCCGCCGAGCATCGAGGAGGTACGGGCGGCGAACAGCAGACTGAACCGACGGTCACGAAGAATAACCAGATCCTGGCGCACAGCGACGAGGGTATCGGCGATGGCTGACAGCGCACGGCGCCAAGTTCGCCGACGGCTCCCACCGCACGCTCAACCGGGGGAGTATGTGTGATGTGTTCGACACCGGTGGGCGGGGGACGCACTTCACCGACCGGTCCCACGCCGGAGAGGTGCTGGCCGCGGCAGTGACGGGGTACGCCGGTCGGGACGATGTGATCGTCTTAGGCCTGGTCCGCGGCGGTGTGCCCGTTGCGGCGCCCGTTGCCGCCGCGCTGAAAGCTCCACTCGACGTGCTCGTGGTGCGCAAGTTGGGCGTGCCGTGGGCACCCGAGGTCGCGTTCGGCGCGCTCGGCCCGGGCGGCGTCCGGGTGCGCAACGACGACGTCGAGTCGCGCCTTCCGCCCCGCGACGTGGCGGCGGTCGTCGAGCAGGAGACCGCCGAGCTGACCCGCCGCGAGCGGCGCTACCGGGGCGACCGCCCGCCGCTGGACCTCGCCGGCCGGGTGGCGATCATCGTGGACGACGGGCTGGCCACCGGCGCGACCGCGCGGGCCGCGGTGGAGGTGGCGCGGCGTCTGGGGGCGGTCACGGTGGTCGTGGCGGTCCCGGTCGCGGCCCCCGACTCACTTCTCCTGGTACGGGCGGCAGCCGACGAGGTCGTGTGCCCCGCCGCACCGGCCCGCTTCATGGCGGTCAGCCAGTTCTACGACGAGTTCCCCCAGACGACCGACACCGAGGTGCTCGCCCTCCTGGCGACCGGGTGACGGTTTCGCGTTGTGGCGCCAAAGCGCTGTTATCCGGTCACACATTCCAACGCTAGGGCGCCATAACGTCGGAGTGCGGGTTGGTGCGGACCGTTAGCCGATGGCCATGTCGACGAAGCGGGAGAAGTGGAGCTGGGCGGCGACCGTGACCGTGTCCGTCGGGCCGTTTCGGTGCTTGGCGACGATGAAGTCCGCCTCGCCGGCGCGCGGCGACTCCTTGTCATAGTAGTCATCTCTATGCAAAAGGATAACTACGTCAGCATCTTGCTCGATCGAGCCAGATTCACGCAAATCAGACAATTGCGGGCGCTTGTCGGTGCGCTGCTCGGGGCCGCGGTTGAGCTGGCTGACCGCGATGACCGGGCAGTCGACCTCCTTGGCGAGCAGCTTGAGGCCCCGGGACAGCTCGGCGACCTCCTGCTGGCGGCTCTCGGTGCGCTTCGGCGACGACATGAGCTGCAGGTAGTCGACCACGATGAGGCGCAGGTCGTTGCGCTGGCGAAGGCGCCGGGCCTTCGCCCGGATCTCCATGAGGTTCATGTTCGGGGTGTCGTCGACGAACAGCGGCGCCTCGCTGATCTCGCCCATCCGGCGCGCCAGCTTGGTCCAGTCGTCGTCGGAGAGCTTGCCGGAGCGCAGCACGTGCAGCGGCACCTTGGCCTCGGCGGAGAGCAGGCGCATGACGATCTCGACCTTGCTCATCTCCAGGCTGAAGATGGCGCTGGTGATGTTGTGCCGGATCGAGGCGCTGCGGGCGAAGTCCATCGAGACGGTGGACTTGCCCAGACCGGGACGGCCCGCCACGATGATCAACTGGCCGCCGTGCAGGCCGTTGAGCAGCCGGTCCAGGTCGGAGAAGCCGGTCGGGATGCCGGTCATGACGCCGTCGCGGGCGCCCACCGACTCGATCTCGTCGAGCGTGGGCTGGAGCAGGTCGTTGAGGACGGCGAAGTCGTCGCTGACCCGCTTCTCGGTCACCTCGTAGACGGCCTGCTGGGCCAGGTCGACGATCTCGTCGACGTCGCGCCCGCCGGGACCGCTGTTGTAGCCGAGCTGCACGACCCGGGTGCCCGCCTCGACGAGGCGGCGCAGCACCGCCCGCTCGGCCACGATGCGCGCGTAGTACGCCGCGTTGGCGGCCGTCGGCACCATGTTCATGAGGGTGTGCAGGTACGGCGCGCCGCCCACGCGGGCGAGGTTGCCCGAGTCGGCGAGCGCTGCCGCCACGGTGATCGGGTCGGCGGGCTCGCCCCGGCCGTAAAGGTCGAGGACCGCGTCGAAGACGGTGGCGTGCGCCGGCTTGTAGAAGTCGTTGGACTTCAGGATCTCGACGACGTCGGCGATGGCGTCCTTGGACAGCAGCATGCCGCCGAGCACGGACTGTTCGGCGGCGACGTCCTGGGGAGGGGTGCGGTCGAAGGCACCGTCGCCGGTGCGCGGCGGATCCGCCGACGGCCCCTGCGTACGCGAGCCCGCCGCCTGCACATCGTCGGTGACCGACACCGTGCCACCCCCACCACGCACGCGCTGCCGCGTCGTGCCCGCCTCCATGGATAGTCGCGGGGTACGACAACCCCGCGCGGCCGGCGCCCCCAACGCCGTCCCCGTGATCGCGACGCCAGGACGCCCCACGGTGATCCAGTCACGATAGAAACCAAGCCGTCCTTTTCCAAACAGCCCTGTTGATGAGCCTCGGGACAACCTGTGGATGAATACCGGTCATCCTGTGCACAGCTGTGTGCACAGGCTGGGGATTCAGCCTGGGGATCACCGCGCTTACCTGGGCTGACGTGCGTAAACGAAATCCGCAGCCTGTGGATAAAAGAAAGTTCCGACCGATGGGCCGGTGGCTCCCTTCGAGGCCGCCCGATCGGACGGCTCGCCGGTAACGCTGGCGTAACGGCGCGCGACCCGTCAGACTTCGCCCGTGGAGACTGGGCAGTGGGGAGCCGGCAGTTGGGCCGAGGACGGTCACGTCCCGGACCAGCGCCACCCGTACGCCGACCAGCCGCCGCCCCGCCCGGCCAGCATCTATCCGCCGGAGCCCTCGACCGTCTACCCGGCCGAGCCGCCGTCGGGAGGCTTCGTGCCCGACCCGCGCACGCCCATCAGCCCGTTCCCGGAGCCGCAGACCGCCGACCCGCGCACGGCCAACCCGCGCGGCGCCGGCCAGTACGCCGCGAACCCGTACCCGGCGCACCAGTACCCCGCGGACCGGTACGCGGCCGACGCGGCCCGGTATCCGGCCGACCCGCGCGTGTCCGGGTCGCATCCGGCCAACCCGCCCGGGGTCGACCCCCGGGGCGGCGGCTCGTGGGCCGACAAGGCGGACAACTCGTGGCTCAACCCGTACCCGGGCGACCGGTCGGGCGCCTGGTCGCACAGCGGCGCGCGCCCGGGCCCCGGCGAGCCCAGCGGATCCTGGCGCACCGGGGCGTACCCCGGGGAGGATCTGAGTCTGCCCGACGGCGACCTGACGGCCGGCGGCGGCGGGCGACCCAAGACCTATGGCCGCCCGCGCCAGCAGAAGGGCGCGCCGAAGGTCGGCGGCCACCCGCCGCGGGCGGGCGACGGCTACCCGGTGGGACTGCGGCCGGTCTCGGCCACGCCGGTCTACCGGGGCTCGTTCCCCATGCGCCGGATCAACCCCGTGATCACACCGGTCGCGGAGCAGCCCGACTACCGCCGGGCCACGATCTACACCTTCGCGTGGTACGGCGTGCCGATCCTGCTGTACCTGGCCTGGGCGCTGACGCTGGAGGCCAACCGGCGCTCGTTCGTGCTGCAGCAGCTCGGCGTGAACTTCGTCTGGCTGCTCTCCGCCGCCGCGCTGTCGCTGCTGCTCGGCGTGGCGCTGCGCTGGGTCGCGCACGAGTGGCGCAACCTGACGGTCAGCTTCGCCGCGGCGGTGATGGGCTCCGGCTTCGTCACCGTCATCCACACCCTCGTCACGGGAAGCTGACCGTCCCGTCCCCTAGTCGCTCAGGCGGCGGTACCGGCGCGCGGACAGCGGCAGGAAGATCGCGGTCAGCACGACCGGCCACGCGATCGCGAGCAGCAGCGCGTGGTCGCTCACGGGCGTGCCCGGGTTGCCGAACAGCTCCCGCACGGCCGAGGCCGTCGCCGACAGCGGGTTCCACGCGGCGATCGCGCCGAGCCAGTCCGGCATGGTCGCCGGGTCGACGAAGAGCCCGGACAGGAAGCTGACCGGCCACACCAGGATCTGCACGATCGCCACCGACTCGCTGCCCTTGAGCACCAGGCCGAGCAGGATGCCGACCCACAGCAGCGCGAACCGCAGCAGCAGGAGCAGCCCGAACGCCGCCAGCGCGGGCCCGATCCCGTTGTGCCAGCGCCAGCCGAGCGCCGCGGCGGCCGCGACGAGGACGGCGAGGCCGACGACGGAGTTCATCAGGTCGGCGACGCACCGGCCGAGCACGACCGACGCCGAGTTGATCGGCAGCGACCGGAACCGGTCCGTGACGCCCTTCGCCACGTCCTGTGACACGGCCGTCATCGTCGACTCGACCCCGAAGAACATGGCCAGCGCGAACATGCCCGGCATCAGATAGTCGAAGTAGTTGTCGCCGATCGCGCCGCCGAACAGCCCGCCGAACATCAACGCGATGAGCACCGTGAAGAGCCAGTTGATGAGTACGCCCGCGGGCTGCTGACGCCAGTGGGTGATCTCTCTTTGGGCCAGCACCCAGGTCTCCGTCGTCACAGGCTCGCCCCTTCCTTCGCGTGCTGCGCGATGAAGACCTCGTCGAGGGTGGGCCGGCGGAGGTTGACCTCGGCCGGCTCCAGGCCCGCCCCGGACAGGCTGGTGCTGATCGCGATCAGGGCCTTCGTGCGCTGCTTGACCGGGACGCTGATCTTCATTTGGTCGGCCTTCGGTTCGCCGTCGGCGTGCGGACGCAGGAGGCTCAGCGCCCTGGCCGCCTCGTCGGGACGGTCGAAGATCACGTCGATCCAGTCGCCGCCGACGGCCGCCTTCAGCTCGTCGGGCGTGCCCTCGCTGACGACCCGGCCGTGCCAGAGCATGGCGACGCGGTCGGCGAGCTGGTCGGCCTCCTCCAGGTACTGCGTGGTGAGCAGGATCGTGGTGCCGCCCTCGGACAGCTCCCGCAGCGACGCCCAGACCTCCTGGCGGGCCTGCGGGTCGAGGCCGGTCGTGGGCTCGTCGACGAAGAGCACCTCGGGGGCCACGATCAGGCTGGCGGCGAGGTCGAGCCGGCGCCGCATGCCGCCGGAGTATTTGGACACGGGCTTCGTTCCCGTGTCCGCCAGCGCGAACCTCTCCAGGAGCTCGTCGGCCCGTTGTGTCGCTTTCGCGGTGCCGAGGTGGTTGAGGCGGCCGAAGAGCACCAGGTTCTGCCGGCCGCTGAGCACCTCGTCCACCGCCGCGTACTGCCCGACGAGCCCGATGCGGCGCCTGACGTTCGCCGCGTCGGCGCTGACGTCGAAGCCGGCGACCGTGGCCTCGCCGGAGTCGAGCCGCAGCAGCGTGGCCAGGATCCGGATGGCAGTGGTCTTGCCGGCGCCGTTGGGGCCGAGCAGCCCGTACACGGTGCCGGTCGGGATCTCCAGGTCGAATCCGTCGAGCGCGGGCGCGTCGGCGCCCCGATAGGTCTTGCGCACCTGCCGTGCGGAGACGGCGGTCTGTCCCATGGTCCTACCTCCCCTGAGTTGAACCGTGCGCCGTACCGTACACCGTACGGCGGCTGTTAGGCTAGTCGGGTGACCGACGCCGCCCGCAGCCTGGCCCTGCTCTGGGGCACCCAGACCAGGACCGGCCGCTCCGGCCTGTCGCTGCGCGGGATCGTGACGGCGGCCATGTCGCTCGCCGACGCCCAGGGCCTGGACGCGGTCTCGATGCGCAAGCTCGCCGAGGAGCTGGGCGTCGGGACGATGTCGCTCTACACCCACGTCCCGGGCCGCACCGAGCTGCTCGACCTCATGATCGACTCGGCGTACGGGGAGCTCTACCAGGACGTCGACGAGCCGTTGCGGCAGCCGGGCGGGTGGCGCGGCGGGCTGGAGTTCATCGCGCGGCGCAACTGGGACACGTACCGCCGTCACCCGTGGCTGCTGTCCGCGGCCGGCGTGCGCCCCGCGTTCGGCCCGAACGCCTTCCTGAAGTACGAGGCGGAGCTGCGCCCGATCGACGGCATCGGGATGTCCGACGTCGAGATGGACTCGGCGCTCACCCTCGTGCTCAACCACGTCCAGGGCCTGGCCCGGCTCGCGGCCAGCCTCGAGCAGGCCCGGCGGGAGTCCAGCGACGGCGAATGGTGGCAGACGCAGGCGCCCCTGCTGGAGAAGTTCAGCCGGGGCATGGACCTGCCCGTCGCGGGACGGGTCGGGCAGGCGTCCAGCGAGTTCTACGACGGGGTGGCCGACCCGCAGCACGCGCTGACGTTCGGCCTCGCCCGCATCCTCGACGGCATTGAGCGCCTCATCGCCGACTAGCGCTCCTGGAGTGTGTCGGCCGATGCCGGCGTTTGCGGATGCACGGGTTGGATACGGAAGGGGGGCCGGCGTCAGCCGGCCCCCCTTCGCGTTGGTGTGACTACTTGGCCGCGACCACGTTCAGCGCGATCTTGGCGGTCACCTCGGGGTGCAGGCGGACCTGCACCTGGTAGGCGCCGACCGACTTGATGTGGCCGGGCAGCTCGATGCGGCGCTTGTCCAGCTCCGGGCCGCCGGCGGTGCGGACCGCCTGCTGCACGTCGCCGGGCGTGATCGAGCCGAACAGGCGGCCGCCGGTGCCGGCGCGCGCCTGCAGCTTGACGGCGAGGCCCTCAAGCTGCGACTTGACCTCGTTCGCCTGGCCCAGGTCACGGATCTCGCGGGCGTCGCGCGCCCGCTTGATCGAGGTGATCTGCTTCTCGGCGCCCTTGGTCCAGCTGATGGCGAACCCCTGCGGGAGCAGGTAGTTGCGGCCGTAGCCGTCCTTCACCTCGACGATGTCGCCGGGAGCACCGAGGCCCGTAACCTCCTGAGTAAGGATGATCTTCATGTCCGGGCCTCCTCTCAGCGGGACGTCGTGGTGTAGGGCAGCAGGGCCATCTCGCGCGCGTTCTTGACGGCGCGCGCGATCTGACGCTGCTGCTGCGAGCTGACACCGGTCACCCGGCGCGCGCGGATCTTGCCGCGGTCCGAGATGAACTTCCGCAGGAGCGCGGTGTCCTTGTAGTCGATGTAGGTGATCCCGTCCTTGTCGAGCGGGTTCACCTTCTTCTTGGGCTTGCGGAGGGCCGCAGGCTTCGGCATGTCGTTACTCCGTGGATCGGTGTTCCAGGCGATCGCCTAGAACGGAGGCTCTTCGTCGAAGGAGCCCGAACCGCCGGCCGGGGCGGAGCTGGCCCACGGGTCGTCGACCGACGCCCCGCGACCACCGCCGCCGCCACCACCGCTGGCACCGAAGCCGCCGCCACCGCCCGAGCCGCGGGACGCCTTCTGCACCTTCGCCGTGGCATACCGCAGCGACGGGCCGATCTCGTCCACCTCGAGCTCGATAACGGTGCGCTTCTCGCCCTCGCGCGTCTCGTACGACCGCTGACGCAGTCGGCCGGTCACGATGACCCGGGCGCCGCGCTGCAGCGACTCGGCCACGTTCTCCGCCGCCTGACGCCACACCGAGCAGGCGAGGAACAGCGGCTCGCCGTCCTTCCACTCGTTGGTCGCGCGGTCGAGGGTGCGCGGGGTCGACGCGATGCGGAACTTCGCAACGGCCGCCCCCGACGGGGTGAAGCGCAGTTCAGGGTCGTCGGTGAGGTTTCCGACGACCGTGATGACGGTCTCTCCTGCCATGGTCACTCCAGAGCTGTACGCCACGATTGTTTGTCGTGGCTCACGCTGCCATATCGGTGCGACGGTTCGGGATAACCCCGGGGTCCCGCTTAGCGGGTTTCCGGGCGAATGACCTTGGTGCGCAGGACCGACTCGTTCAGCCGCAGCTGACGGTCGAGCTCGGCCACGGCCTCAGGCGTCGCCTGCAGGTCGATGACCGCGTAAATGCCCTCGGTCTTCTTGTTGATCTCGTACGACAGGCGGCGGCGCCCCCAGACGTCGAGCTTCTCCACCGAGCCACCCGAGGAACGGATGACATTGCTCAGGTACGTGTCCAGCGACGGGGTAACAGTGCGCTCCTCAAGAGCGCCGTCGAGGATCACCATGATCTCGTAATGACGCAAGACTTTCTCACCTCCTATGGGCTAGGCGGCCACGGGCTCTCCGTGGCAGGAGGTCAAGCGTCACCGCGGGGCAAGGCCCACACGGCATGGCCGCGCCCGCGAACCGGGCACAACCGACCCACAACGATACAGGCACCGGCTCACCCGCCCGCGCCGTGTCCCCACGGCTGCAAAAGTCGACTTGTGGCGCCTTCCCGAGCCGCCGAACGGTGCGAAGGTCGACTTTTGCCCGCTGGGCGTGGCGGGAGGGGGTGAAAAGGACCGCGGGGCGCGTTGTCCGCATTCTTTGGGTGGGACCTGGGGAGGAACGACCACACCGACGAGGTAGGACAACGACGCCCCGCGGAGACTGTGTCTCGGGGAATTGTGCTGTTTTGTGAGTCCAATGTTAGACCGAATTACCTGCATTGTCACGCTTGCTCCCCTGCGTGGCGTCGGCGGCGACTTGAGTCGCGCCGGATCGCGATCTCGTCGCCGCCACCGGCATGGCCAGGCCCGCGTCCGTGTCCGGAGCGCTGTGAGCGCTCGGCGGAGCGGCGCCGTGCTGCGGTATGTCGGGGCCGGCCCGTAGGCTGCCCGGTATGCGTATCGGTGCCCACGTCGAACCTGCCGACCCGCTCGCCGAGGCGGCCGCCCGCGGGGCTGACGTCGTCCAGTTCTTCCTGACCGACCCGCAGGCGTGGACCGACCCCGAGCCGCGCGCCGACGCGGACGCGCTCCGCGCCGCGGACGTGGACCTCTACATCCACGCGCCGTACCGGATCAACGTCGCGACGCTGAACAACCGCATCCGCATCCCGAGCCGCAAGCTCCTGCTCTCCCACGCCCGCGCCGCCGCCGACCTCGGCGCGAAGGGCCTGATCGTGCACGGCGGCCACGTGGACAAGGGCCACGACGTGGCCACCGGCTTCGAGAACTGGAAGAAGACCTTCGAGTACGCCGCGAAGGAGGGCGGCTTCCCGCTGCCCATCCTCGTGGAGAACACCGCCGGTGGGGACAACGCGTGCGCCCGCCGGTTCGACGCGCTCGCCCGCCTGTGGGACACCATCGGGGAGTACGGCGCGGGTTTCTGCCTGGACACCTGCCACGCCTTCGCGGGCGGCGAGGAGCTGCTCGGCATCGTCGACCGGGTGAAGGCCATCACCGGCCGGATCGACCTGATCCACGCGAACGACTCGCGTGACCCGTTCGACTCGGGCCGCGACCGGCACGACAACCTCGGCAGGGGCACCATCGACCCCGAGCTGATCGTCGCCGTCATCCGCGCCGCCGGCGCGCCGGCGGTCGTCGAGACGCCCGGCGGCGCCGAGGGCCAGGGCGCGGACATCACCCTCCTGCGCGACGGGCTGGCCGCGTGACGGCCAGCGGCGAGCGGCCGGCGCGGGGCGACAAGGGCCCCGAGAGCACGACCACCGAGACGGCCGAGCGCGCCGTCACCGGCGCGACCGCTCAACGACTACCCACCGACGCGCAGGCCGAGGACGCGCCGCAGGTCAAGGACACCACGCAGGCCGAGGACGGGCCGGGCGCCGCGGACGCGCCGCGTGCCGCACCCCCGCGGGCGCTGGCGTCTCCGCTGCCCAGGGCGCCGGGCGACGGGCCGGGGGTCAAGCTGTTCGCGGACGCGGAGACCGAGAAGAAGGAGCCCAGGCCCGCCGAGGAGCCGGGGCTGTCGAGCTGGCGGCGGTTCGCGCCGCAGGGCCCGAAGCCGCCGACCCGGGCGGCGCGCGTGGGGCGCCGGCTCGCGCCGGTCGGCCGGTTCCTGACCCACGAGTGGACGCTGGTCTGCCTGGGCGGGCTGGCGCTGGCCGTCCTTATGACCTGGCCGACGCTGCGCGACCCGGCCAGTACTCTCCCGGAAGATCTCGGCGATCCGACGCTGGTGGCCTATCTGATCTCCTGGGGCGGCCACGCACTGCTCAACGACCCGGCGCACCTGTGGCACCTGAACGCGTTCTATCCCTCGTCCTACGGGCTGGCGTTCAGCGACTCGTTCCTCGGGTACGCGCCGTTCGCGTTCTTCGGCACCGGGCCGGAGGCGGCCCTCATCCGCTACAACATCATCTACGTGCTGATCCTGGCCCTGGCCTTCATCGGCCTGTACGCGCTGGCCCGGCAGCTCGGCGCGGGCCGGCTCGGCTCGGCCGTCGGCGCGGCCGCGTTCGCGCTGGCGCCGTGGCGGCTCGGCCAGGCCGGGCATCTGCACGTGATCTCGACGGGCGGCATCGCGCTCGCGTTCGCCATGCTGGCGCGCGGGCACGGCATCCGGTTCCCGTTCCCGCGCCGCCAACCGGACGAGGAGGCGCCGGTCCGCACGACGCGGCCGGGCTGGGCGTTCGCGGGCTGGCTCGTCGCCACCTGGCAGATCACCATCGGCTTCGGCATCGGCCTGGTCTTCGCGTACGTGCTGCTCGGCACGGTCGCCGTCAGCGTGGTCCGGTGGCTGTGGAGCCGGCCGGGGTGGCGCCCGTTCGGGCCGGGCTGGCCGTCGCGGCGCCTGCTGTTAGCCGACGTGACCGGCGGTCTGATCTTCGCGGGGATCAGCGTCGCCATGGCCATGCCGTACCTGAAGGTCCTGGAGCTGTATCCGCAGGCGCGCCGCACCGAGGCGTCGGTCGCCTATTTCTCGCCCCCGCTACGCGGGTACTTCACCTCGCCGCCGGAGTCCCAGCTGTGGGGGCCGCTGCACGAGACCTCACGGAGCCTCCTCCAGTCGCCGGCCGAGATGGACCTGCTCCCCGGCTTCACCCTGTACGCCCTGGCCATCGCGGGCGTGGTGTTCTCGATCTGGTCGCTGCGCACCCGCCTGCTGCTCGCCGCCGGCGTCATCCTCACGATCTATCTCGGCATGGGCACGAACGCGCCCGGCCAGGGGTACCTGCTCCTCTACCGGAACCTGCCCGGCTTCGACGGCCTGCGCACACCCGGCCGCCTGGTGGTCTGGACGACCCTGCTGCTCGCGCTGCTCGCGGCCGGCGCCGTGACCGCGCTGGGCCGCCAGGCGGTGGCGGTGGCCCGGGTGCGCGGCCACTACGACCTGCCCGGCCTCGCCCGCTTTGCGCTGGTGGTGCCGCTCGCGCTGGTGCTCATCGAGGGCCGGAACATCACCCCGCACCCGACGATGCCGGCCCAGCCGGCCGCGTTGCGCGAGGTGCCCGGCCCGGTGCTGCTGCTGCCGAGCACCGACCTACCTGACATGCACGTCATGCTGTGGACCACCGACCGCTTCGTGGACCTGGCCAACGGCGCCAGCGGCTTCCTGCCGACGGAGCTGGCCCAGATCCGGCTGCAGACGAAGACGTTCCCGGACGCCGGCTCGGTGCAGTATCTGCGCAAGGTCGGCATCGCCACGGTCGTCGTCGTCCCGAGGCTGGCCAGGGGCACCCCGTGGGCCGAGCCGGAGACCCTGAACATCGACGGCCTCGGCATCACCCGGGAGGTACGCACCGACGGTACGGTCGTCTTCGACCTGTCGGCTCAGTAGGGCTGGAGGTCAGCTCGCCGTCGCGACCGGCTGGTCGCCCTCCACCGCGGGCGCCGGGACCCGGCGGGGGAACAGATACCGCCAGAAGCGCAGCTTGTCGAGGTGCACCCAGTCGGGGGCGTTGTCGAAGACGCCGCCGTCCGGGTCGTCGTCGTAGGTCCGGCGCACCAGGTCGTTCTCCGGGCGCAGGATGTCGCGGATGACGAGCGCGACGAGGACCGCGAGCGTCGTCCACCGGCATGACGCGGCGAACACGAACACCCATTCCTGGAAGATGTGCTTGCCCGAGACGGTGAGCAGCTCGCCGTAGAAGCTGAAGAAGTAGATCAGTTCGGCGGCCTGCCAGGCGAGGAACGCGCCCCACTTCGGGCGGGCCAGCACGGCGAGCGGGATCAGCCACATCACGAACTGCTGCGACCACACCTTGCTGGTCAGCAGGAACAGCGCGATGACGAGGAAGTTCAGCTGGGCGATGCGCGGCTTGCGCTTCGCGTAGACCGCGAGCGCGCCGATGCCGACGCAGCAGAGCACGAACAGGCCCTGGTACACCTTGTTCAGCAGGTCGATGTTCCCGCCGAGCGTGTTGAACGGCTCGATGCCGTACTTCTCGACGCCCACCGGGAAGTGGTTGCCGATGTACCAGAACGTGCCCCAGTCGATGCCGCGCTCGTCGGACAGGCGCCAGAACTCGTTCCAGCCCTCGCGGGCGTTGAAGAAGACGGGCGCGTTGACGGCGGCCCAGGTGACCGCGCCGACGCCGATCGTGATCAGCGCGTGCAGCCATCGTTTCGTGCGCAGCGCGAGCACGATCAACGGCCCGGCCAGGAACAGGGGATAGAACTTCGCGGCGGCGGCGAGACCCAGCAGGAGGCCGGCGACCCACGGGTGCCGGCGCGCCCAGGCGAACATGAACAGCGCGGTGAGCCCGATGGCGAACAGGTCCCAGTTGACCGTCGCGGTGACGAACACGGCCGGCGCCACCGCGATCATGGCGGCGTCCCAGGGCCGTCGTCGGCGCAGCGCGAGCGCCACCGCGATGGACGCGAGGCCGAACCCGAAGAGGATGAACGCGGTCCCGTTATAGAACCAGATGATCTCGTTTATCTCGCCCGGATGGGCGACGGCGTAGTTGTGCACCGGCAGGCCGACCACGCCCATGAGCGCGCCGGTCAGGACCGGGTACTCCACTTTGTGGTCGAAGTAGGGCCGCTCGCCCTTGTCCAGGCCCTCGGCGTAGTAGAGCGCGACCACGTCCGTGTAGCAGAAGTACTTGTACTGGCTCCAGTCCGACCAGGAGGCGTCCTGGCACGGGTACTTCTGCACCCAGTGCGCGCCGAACGTGAGCAGCGCGAGCACCAGCACGATCCGGACCGGCGTGAAGATCCGCCGGGGCCGCCGGACGGCGTGCTCCCCGAGCGACCCGCCGATGCTCTCCGCGAGCCCTCCGATGAACCGGTCCTCGTGGCCCGGCTCCGCGATGCGGTCGTCCGGGTCCGCGGGCCGGTCCAGGCCGTCCGGCTCGCCGCCGTCGAACCGGGGGAGTACGTCAGGATGCGCTGCGCTCATAGACGCCGATCCTGCCCTACCCGATCCGACGGCGCGAGCCGTCCGTCAGGGTTCTCGCCTGGCGATCTCTGTCGGTGTGGTGATCACGAGGCCGCCGCCGCCACCACCGCCACCGCCACCGCCACCGCCACCACCGCCGCCGGGGCCGCCGCCGCCGGTGGTCGGGGTGGTGCCACCCTGGTCATCGGTCGGCGGGGGGACCGGACCGTCGGTGTTGCACATCGGGTTGAAGCGGCAGCCGGGCCCCTGCGTCGGGTCGAGCTTCGGCGCGGGCGACGGCGTGTTGCCGGCCGAGTCGTCGCCCATGAAGACGGGCTGACCGAAAGATTCACGCTTGAGGTCGAGCGCCTTGGCGACCCGGGACTGGAACTCGCGGTACATCGGCCCGCCGAGCGTCGAACCATAGATCAGCTGGCCGCTCTTGAGGCGGAGCGGTTTCTCCTTGGACTTGTTGCCCACCCAGATCGCCGTGGCGAGCTGCTTGGTGTAGCCGACGGTCCAGGCGTGCGCGTTCTCGACTGTGCTCTTGCCGTACTGCCAGGTGCCCGTCTTGCTCGCGCTGTCCGTTCCGTCACTCAGCCGGCCGGCCTCGACCTTGCTGAGCGTGTAGTCCAGGTCGTTGATCGCGTTCTGGTTGAGGATGGGCTTGTCCTTGCCGGTCGGCAGCTGCTCGCTGTAGATCGGTTTGCCGCCGTCCGTGACCGACTTGACGAAATGAACCTGGGCGCGGATGCCGTCGGCGGCGAACGTCGCCATGCCGTTCGCGTGGTCCACGACCGTCACGGGGTACTGCCCGATCCCGACCTCGGTCTGGAACGGGTAGGGCGTCACGTCCGCACCGGTCTTCTTACGCAGGTCCTGGCGCACGGACTTGTCGTCGATGGACGCCCACATGTCCTGGATGCCGGCCGCGCGCGCCATGTCGATGACCTTGTCGGCGCCGAGCTGCTCGGTCAGACCGAAGAACGGCACGTTCAGCGACGCGACCGTCGAGTCGATCAGGTTGCAGACGGGCTGACATTTGGCCGAGCTGGAGTTACGCACCGGGTTGCTCTTGGTACGGCCGCTCTTGGGGAACTCCATCGACTTCGGCGACGCCCAGTACGACTTGACGGAGATGCCTTCCTTCAGCGCCGCGGCGAGGGCGTAGGCCTTGAACGACGAGCCCGGTGGGTGCGCGCCGTAGCCGGTGGGCGTGCCGTCCTCGTCGTAGTACCAGCCGGCATAGTCCGAACCCGCGCCGTTGTGACCGCCGAAGTACGCGAGGACCCGGCCGGTCCCCGGCTGGACGGAGACGAGCGCCGCCTGCAGGTTGGACGGCTGCTTGTACAGGTACGAGTCCGGGTCCTTCTCGTCGGCGATGTCGATCGCGATGTCGTTGGCCCGCTTGTCGACCGTTGTAATGATCTTGAACCCGGCGTTCTCGATGTAGCCCTTCGGCCTGTCCTTGAAGTCGGGGTCACCCGACTGGCGCAGCTCGGACAGCGCGTGCTGGACGACGAGGCCGGTCGGTTCGCCCAGCTTGTTGTTGACCGTGGCCGTCTTGGTCGACCACTTCACGAACTTGGTCGGAAAGGACAGCGCGTCCATGTCCGCCTGGGGGAACTTCGCCAGCGGCTTCTCGTAGAGGCCCTTGCGGATGTAGTCGAACCGGTCCTTGGCCGCCTGCAGGTTCACCGAGGGGTCGAACGCCCCGTCACCGGGCGACTTGATCACGCCGGCCAGCACGATCGCCTCGGCCAGGGTGAGCGACTTCGCGGACTTGTTGAAGTAGGCGAAGGCCGCCGCCTCGATACCGTAGGCGTTACGCCCGAAGTACACGGTATTGAGGTACATGTCCATGATCTGGGCCTTGGTGTAGTCGTCGTCCATCTTCCAGGCCATCACGGCCTCCTGCAGCTTGCGGGAGTACGTGACGTCGGTCAGGTCGGCGGCGGCCCGGGCGTACTGCTGGGTGATCGTGGACGCACCCTGCTTGGTGCCACCCGTGAAGTTGTTGTACGCCGCGCGGACGATGCCCTTCATGTCGATACCGGGGTTGGTCTCGAACGTCCGGTCCTCCGCCGACATCACCGCCCAGGTGATGTAAGGCGGGAACTTCTGGGGGTCCTTGGTGTCGATCAGCGTGCGGTTGTACTCGCCGAGCTTCGCCATGAGCGTCTTGCCGTCGGCGTAGTAGACGGTCGTCGACTCGGGCAGCTGCAGCGCCTCCGGGGCCGGCACGCTCGCGACGTAGTACGTGCCGCCGACCACGCCGATGCCGGTGAGCATGATGAACACCGCGAACGCCGCGATGATGATGTTGCGGCGGCGGGCCTTCTTGGCCTTCGCGGGATCCTTGCCCCGCAGGCCTCGGGCGCCGCTGCCCTCACCGTCGGCGTACGGCTCGCCGAGCTCGTCGAACTCGTCCGGCCGACCCGGGCCACGGCCGCCGGGACCACCCGGCCCACGCCCGCCGGGGCCACCG
>NZ_BAAALT010000193.1:0-5659 GCF_039528515.1 Luedemannella flava | reverse complement strand
GCTCGCGGCCGCGCGCGGGCTGGTGGCCGCCGCCGGCCACGGCGACGTGCGCCTGCTGCGCGGCTGGCTGACCGGGGAGGCGGTCCCGGAGGGCCTCGCCGTCGACGCCGAGCTGCGCTGGCTCGTGCTGCGCCGGCTCGCCGCCCTCGGCGACCTGACCCCGGCCGAGATCGACGCGGAGTACGACCGCGACCGCAGCGCCCAGGGCGCCGAGCATGCCGCGACCTGCCGGTCGGCCCGTCCGGACCCGGACGCCAAGGCGGCCGCATGGCAGATCATCGTGGCCGACCGCGAGCTCTCGCAGCGCCTGCTGCTGGCCACGGCGGCCGGGTTCTGGCAGACCGGCCAGGAGGAGCTCACCGCCCCGTACGTGGCGCGGTACTTCGCCGAGCTGCCCGAGGTGGCCACCTGGCGCACCACCAACGTGATGCAGGAGCTCGGCATCTACGCCTTCCCGCGCTACGCCGTGGACGAGTCGACGCTGGCGGCGGCGCGCGAGATGCTCGCCCGGCCCGGCCTCGACCCGACGCTGCGGCGGGCCGCCGCGGACGAGACCGATGATCTGGCGCGGGCGCTGGCGGCCCGTCAGCTCCCGTGAGCGTCGACGCCGGTTCCCCACCACCGCCCGTCCGCCGCGTCGGCATCATGGGCGGCACGTTCGACCCGGTGCACCACGGCCACCTCGTCGCGGCGAGCGAGGTGGCCAGCCGGTTCGTGCTGGACGAGGTCGTCTTCGTGCCCGCCGGCCAGCCCTGGCAGAAGGCGGGCGCCACAGTCAGCCCGGCCGAGGACCGCTACCTCATGACGGTCATCGCGACGGCGTCGAATCCGCGGTTCCGGGTCAGCCGCGTCGACATCGACCGCCCCGGCCCCACCTACGCCGTGGACACGCTGCGCGACCTGCGTGCCGAGTACGGCCCGGACGTCGAGCTGTTCTTCATCACGGGCGCGGACGCGCTGTCGCGGATCCTGTCCTGGCGGGAGCCGGAGCACCTGTTCGAGCTGGCCCATTTCATCGGCGTCACGCGCCCCGGCTTCGAGCTCTCCGACGATCACCTGCCCGAGGACGCGGTGAGCCTCATCGAGGTGCCCGCCATGTCCATCTCTTCGACGGCCTGCCGGGCGCGCGTGGCCATCGGCGACCCGGTGTGGTATCTGGTGCCGGATGGTGTCGTGCAATACATCGCCAAGCGCCATCTGTACCGTTGACAGGTCTTTCGGTGGTTTTTCGGGGGTCCGTAGGGGGTAACTGAGCGGCGTCCTGTCGGCCGTCCGTGAGACGCTAGACAGGCTCACCTATGACCGAGATCGGGAAGGGATCCAGTGCCCGCTAACGAGCGCGCCCACGAGCTGGCGCTGGCCGCGGCCCAGGCCGCTGCCGACAAGAAGGCCGAGGACATCGTGATCATCGATGTGGCCGACCAGCTCGTCATCACCGACGCCTTCCTCATCGCCTCCGCGCCCAACGAGCGTCAGGTCGTCGCGATCGTCGACGCCATCGAGGAGCGCCTGCTGACGCTGCCCGAGAAGGCTAAGCCCGTCCGGCGCGAGGGCGAGCGCGCCGGCCGTTGGGTGCTGCTCGACTACGTCGACATCGTGGTGCACATCCAGCACACGGAGGAGCGCGACTTCTACGCCCTGGACCGGCTGTGGAAGGACTGCGAGCGCATCCCCTTCGTCGACCGGGACGCCGTCGAGGCGACGCCGGGCGCCGGTTCGTGACCCGGCTGCTGATCTGGCGTCACGGGCAGACCGCCTGGAACGCCAGCGATCGCGTGCAGGGTCAGACCGACGTCGAGCTGGACGAGGTCGGCGTGGCGCAGGCGGAGCGCGCGGCCGCCTGGCTCGTGTCGTACAAACCCGATCTCATCGTGTCGAGCGACCTGAGCCGGGCCGCGCGCACGGCCGCCGCGCTCGCCGCCCTCACCGGCCACCAGGTGGAGTACGACGAGCGCCTGCGCGAGCGTCACTTCGGCCCGTGGCAGGGCCTGACCGGCGCGGAGATCGCCGAGCAGTACCCTGAGCACTACCCGCACTGGCGCGCGGTCGGCGAGATCGCGGGCCTGCCGGTGGAGAGCACCGTGGACCTCGGCAAGCGGGTCACCGCGGCGCTCAAGGACATCGCCGCGCGGGTGGGCGACGGCACGGCGGTCGTCGCCACCCACGGGGGCGCCGCCCGGCACGGCGTGGCCGGCATGCTCGAGTGGCCGCACGAGGTGGCCCACACGGTCGGCGCGCTGAGCAACTGCCACGTCACCGAGCTGCGGCACAACCCGCACCGGGGCTGGCAACTGCGGGCGCACAACATCGGCGCGCGCTGACAGAACCGTGCGAAACCGGCCGGGTGCGGGTAGCGTCCGACTCGTTATGGACACGCGTCGACGCCCGGCCGCCCTGGCCGGCATCCTCCCGTTGGTGACGGTGCTGGCGCTCGGCGCCTGCGGCTCCGGCGGCAGCACGCCGTCGCCGACGGTCGGCGCCACCCCCAGCGCGTCCCCGGTGCCGACAGCGCCGTCCGTGCCGCCCACCTCGGTCGCGCCGACCGCTGCGCACACGACCGCCGCGACGTCGCGGACGGTTCCCCCCGAGCCCTCGCAGGCCCTCGCCACGCTGCGCGGCACCCTCGTCGAGGGTGTCGAGGGCGGCTGCCTCATCCTCAACGCCGACAACGGCAAGGGCTATCAGCTCATCGGCCTCGACGAACACCTTGAGCAGGCCGGCATGCGGCTCGAGGTGAAGGGCTACAAGGCCGTCGGCGTGCAGAGCCTCTGCATGCAGGGCATCCTTTTCAAGGTCGTCTCGGCGCGCCGGCTCTGAGGTTCGCAAGATCCGCGTGTAGGTGGGCGCGATCGACTACCGTGCGAACTCGTGCCCATCGCGGTTGTCACCGACTCCACCGCCTACCTCCCCGCGGACCTCGCGGCCCGGCACCACATCACCGTGGTGCCGCTGACCGTCAGCGTGTCCGGCCGCAGCGGCCAGGAGGGCACCGACATCACGCCCGCCGACGTGGCCCGTGCCCTGTCGACCCGGGGCGAGCAGGTGACCACCTCGCGCCCGGGGTCGGAGCAGTTCACCAGGATCTACCGCGAGCTGCTCGACGCGGGCGCGGAGGGCGTCGTCTCGGTCCACCTGGCGGCCGGGCTGTCGGGCACGGTGGACGCCGCCACCGTCGCCGCCGCCGGGTTCGGCGACCGCGTGACGGTCGTCGACGCCGGATCGGCCGCGATGGGCGTGGGATTCCCGGCGATTGCCGCGGCCTCGGCCGCCGCGTCGGGCCAGGACCAGGCGGGAGTACGCGCTGCCGCGCTCGCCGCCGTCGCCCGTACCAGCACGTTGTTCTATGTGGATACCCTGGAGCACCTGCGCCGCGGCGGGCGGGTCGGCGCCGCCTCGGCGCTGCTCGGCACCGCGCTGGCCGTGAAGCCGATCCTCGACGTCACCGGCGGGCAGGTGCGCGTCCGGGAGAAGGTGCGCACCGCCGGCCGCGCACTGAACCGGCTGGTGGACCTCGCCGTCGAGGCGGCCGGCGAGGGCGAGGCGGACGTGGCCGTGCACCACCTGGCGGCCGCCGCCCGCGCCGAGCAGGTGGCCGCCGCGATGCGGGCGGGTCTGGGCGATCGGTTGCGCTCCCTTCTCGTGAGCGAGGTCGGCGCCGTGGTCGGTGCGCACGTCGGGCCCGGCCTCGCCGGGGTGGTCGTGCACCGGGTGGCCTGACCCTACCGCTGCAGGCCGCCGTCGGTTCGGTTGTCCACAGGGCCTTTGGTTGTCCACAACCGGCGTCGGGCCGGCACCGCGCGGGCCTAGCGTGGGTCGGATGTTGACCGATGGTGTGCCCAGGGGACACGTGCCCGGCCCGCTCGACGCGGACGAGCCGGACGGGCCCTGGTGGCGACGGTTGTCCGCGCTGAACCCGGGCCGCGCGGGCCTGCGCGCGCTGGCCGTGGTCGCGGCGCTCGTCGCGACGGTGGCGGCGTTCCTGGCCTGGCAGGCGCGTCCCGATGTGTCGTCGGTGCCGCCGTCCGTTGTGGATGGTGGCCCAACGGCCGTCGTCGCTCTGCCGGCGTCGGCGCCCTCGACGGTCGCGCCCTCCGGGGAGATCGTGGTGTCGGTCGCCGGGCGGGTGCGGCGGCCCGGGCTCGTGCGGCTGCCCGCCGCCGCCCGGGTCGCGGACGCGCTCGAGGCGGCCGGGGGCGCGCTGCCCGGCACCGACCTGACGTACCTCAACCTGGCCCGCAAGGTCGCCGATGGCGAGCTTGTCGTGGTCGGCGTGACGCCGCCGCCGGGCGTGGCGATCGAGGGCGGCGGCGGGTCCGCGGGCGCCGGTGCGGCGGCCGGCCCGGTGAACCTCAACACCGCCACGATCGCCCAACTGCAGACGCTGCCCGGCGTCGGGCCGGTGCTCGCCCAGCGCATCCTCGACTACCGCACCGCGCACGGCGGCTTCCGGTCGGTGGGCGACCTGCGTCAGGTCTCCGGCATCGGGGACACGCGGTTCGCCCAGCTCAAGGATCTGGTGACCACATGACCCACCGCGACCCGCCCGATCTTCGGCTCTTCGGGCTGGCCGGGGGCGCGTGGCTCGCGGCCGTGGCGGTGGTGCCCGCGTCCGCCGCGACCGCGGTCGCCACGGCCGTCGTGGCGGCGCTCCTCGCGGCCGGCGTGGGGGTGGCGTTCGCCGTGCTCGCCCGCCGGGACCCCGGGCGGTGGGCGGTCGGCGTGCTCGGCGCGCTCGTGGGCGTACTCCTGGGGGTGGTGTGTTCGGGGGCGGCCGTCGCGGCCCGGACCTCCGCGCGGGACGCGCCGCTCCTCGCGGGGCTGGTGGCCGACGGCGCGGAGGTGTCCGCGTGGGTGGTCGTCTCGGACGACCCGAAACGGCTGGTGAGTGTCGCGGGGCCGCCGACGTATCTCGTGCGGGGCACGTTGGAGCGGGTCGGCGGGGTGGATCTCGACGCGCGGGTCGTGGTGCTCGCCACCGACGTCGGGTGGGCGTCGCTGCTGCCCGGGCAGCGGGTGCGGACCGTCGCCCGGCTCGCCGAGCCGCGCCCGGGCGACCTCACGGCGGCCGTGCTGCGGGTCCGGGGCGCGCCGGAGCACCTCGGGGAGCCGCCGTGGGCGCAGCGGGCCGCCGGGCGCCTGCGTGCCGGGCTGCAGGACGCCGCGCAGCCCTTGCCCGACGAGCCGGGCGGCCTGCTGCCGGGCCTCGTCATCGGCGACACGAGCCGGCTGGACCAGGCGCTGGCCGAGGACTTCCGGGCCACCGGGCTGACCCACCTCGTCGCCGTCAGCGGGGCGAACGTGGCGATCATTCTGGCCGTGGTGCTGGCCGTGTGCCGGCGCTGCCGGGCCGGCCCGTGGGTCTGCGTCGCGGTGTGCGCACTGGTGCTC
This sequence comes from Luedemannella flava, assembly GCF_039528515.1. Classification (NCBI taxonomy): domain Bacteria; kingdom Bacillati; phylum Actinomycetota; class Actinomycetes; order Micromonosporales; family Micromonosporaceae; genus Luedemannella; species Luedemannella flava. The sequence continues at coordinate 271 of NZ_BAAALT010000193.1, read as the reverse complement.
GTCGGGTTCGTCATCCTCGCCCGGCCCTCCCCGAGCGTGCTGCGGGCGGCGGCGATGGGCGCGGTCGGCCTGCTGGCACTGGGTACGGGCCGGCGGCGGGCGGCCGCGCCCACCCTCGCCGCAGCGGTGTTCGTGCTGGTCCTCGTCGACCCGGACCTGGCCCGCGACCCCGGGTTCGCGCTGTCCGCGCTGGCCACCGGAGGGCTGATCCTGCTGGCGCCGCGCTGGCGCGACGCGCTCGCGGCGCGGCGGGTGCCGGGCGTGCTCGCGG